>NZ_CAUFYA010000027.1:0-68005 GCF_959596855.1 uncultured Butyricimonas sp. | reverse complement strand
CTTTAATCACAGTAAACTTAAAAAACGTATCACTATGATGTTAAAAGAAAAATCCAGTCCGTGGGCTCGTGCAAAGTACCTGTATGTACTTCCATTGGCGGTAATCGCCTTAACCGCTTTCGCCCGTCCCGAAATCTCCGGCGAACTAAACGAGATTTCAGCAATCAAAGTTAATGATTTTACTTCAATTCTGGAAACAAAAGCGGCAAATAATCCCGTTCCGGAACAAGACTCTCTGACAACCAAGACGACCGTGAAGACCTCTGCAAAAGATGGTGTGGTTTACATTACCACTACCTCCACCAACGACTCCTTGGTTACACTCACAATTCGCGAGGATACCCTTTCCCGCTCTTCACGCATGTTAATTAGGGATACCATTATCGACGGGGGGACGTACATCATATCAAGCCGTATCAGTGACGAATCCCTTGACACACCTTTATTTATTGTAGAGGGACAAGAAGTAGATCAGAAAGCATTCCGCTCGCTTCCTCCCCAAATAGTCAAATCAATAACCATTCTCAAAGATAAAGCTGCCACTTCCGTTTATGGCGAGAAAGGCAGGCACGGAGTTGTCAACGTCGAGTTGGTGAAAGATTTTATCACATTTTCCCCGATACGTGTTTTATCTGCTCAAGACTCAATAATTACTCTTGCAGACGGAACAAAGGTGAAACTATCATCACAAACGGATCTTGTTTCTCAAGAAATTCAACCAAACGGAAGAGAGATTCAGTTACAGGGAGAAAGTTATTTTAGCGTTACAAAGCAAGACGAACGTCCTCATTTTCGTCTCAGAATGTCTGAGGTTAAAGTTGTAACCAGTCCCTCCGTAATAGAAGCATCAGGTACAATTCTGGACCAAGACGGTAACCCGATTGCAGGAGCAACTGTTTCGACTCAAGGAGTTCAAACAAATACAGACAAGGACGGTAAATTTTTACTTGTCACCGGGAAAAACGATAAACTTACCGTTACCGCTCCCGGTATGAAAAAAGTAAAAATCAAAACCGCCCCGAACCTCTCCATCCACATGAAAAAAGCACAATAATAATCACACAAAGTGAGAAATGGGACGTTCCCGTCCCATTTCTTATTATTCAATACAAAGATACTTTCCGCTTTACCCTTTTCCAACCATATTTCATAAAGAGCACACGTGTTTTCACAAACACATCTATTTAAGACATAAACACACCTTCAGGTAACCGATGTCCCGTACGGAATCCGACATAATCAGTACACACAACTGTATCACTATAGAATCACCTTCAAATTCTGTCCGAGTTCTAATATACCACATAATCCACGTGTATATCTTTTTCGCCGGGGAAAATCAAGTTGATTTTTCCGGTAGTTGGTACATGTACGTGGAGTGATAAAAGTTGCAGGTTACAGGTACAACTTGTAACCTGATAACCTGCAACTTGTAACTCGCCTTCGGCGATGTCTACATATTCATTCCACCGCAAACGTGGATGGTCTGTCCTGTCACGTAAGAGGACAAATCGGAAGCGAGGAACACGCATACTTTAGCGATATCTTCCGGCGTTCCGCCTCTTTTCAATGGAATTTTAGCAGCCCATTCTTTCCGCACGTCCTCGGACAATTGAGCGGTCATGTCCGTGATGATAAATCCCGGAGCCACGGCGTTAGCACGGATGTTGCGAGAACCTAATTCTTTCGCCACGCTCTTGGTGAAGCCGATGATACCTGCTTTGGAAGCGGCATAGTTAGCCTGTCCGGCGTTACCGCTTACTCCCACCACGGAACTCATGCTGATAATAGAACCCGATTTCTGGCGTAACATGACGGCAGAAACGGCTTTCGTGAAATTGAACACGGATTTGAGGTTCACGTTAATCACGGCATCCCATTGTTCTTCGCTCATGCGCATTAACAAAGTATCTTTCGTGATTCCGGCATTATTTACAAGTATGTCAATTCGTCCGAATTCTTTAACAATCTCGTCCACGGTAGCACTTGTAGCAGCAAAATCGGCAGCGTTGGAAGCGTACATTTTCGCTTTCACGCCCAAGGCAGCAATCTCTTTCTCTGTCTCTTGTGCGATTTCGTCATACCTTAAGTCGGTAAAAGCAATATTAGCGCCTTGTCTGGCAAACTCCATTGCCACAGCTTTACCGATACCTCTTGATGCCCCGGTTACAATGGCTGTTTTTCCTTCTAATAACTTCATAATTACAGTTTTATTTAAACCTAAATTAAAGGGGACACACCCAAAAGGGATTCTTCCCCACGGGTATTTTTACCCGCTCAAGGTGCAAAGATAGGCAATAAATTCTATTATAACATGTGATTTAGACTAAAAAAAGAAACCGGGGAATGGCGAGTGGAGGGTTTGGAAGTATATCAAGGGCCGATATAAGGTCTAAGGCGTATCGATTCGATCATGTTATGAAAGTAAAACTTCCTAAGTGTGTCTCGCACTTATCCCCGGTATTCATTATGTATTTTTACCGTGAACGGTTGTAACATTTGATTCTCGCTGTAAAGGTAAGTATCTTTTTGATAAATCCAAAAGAAACAGTTATTTTTTTACCGACTTGTGACCTATTAACTTGTAATCAAATAATTCGCGTATCGTAAATTATTTAATTATATTCGCGATGGAACATCACAAACTACAAAATTTGCAATATTAAAAGCATGAACATCAACGAACCGAACAAGGTATACTCCTCGCCTGCCATGCACACGGCGGAACACATACTAAACTCGCAAATGGTAAAATACTTCCATTGCGAACGGGCTTTCTCGGCGCATATCGAGAAAAAGAAGTCCAAGTGTGACTATTATTTCACCACCTCTCCCACTCCCGAGGATATAGCCACGGTAGAACAAGCGGTGAACGACATTATTCAACAGAACATCAACGTAGAAGAAATTTTCTACCCGAAAGACAAAGTACCTTCAAGTATCAGCATCGAACGCCTGCCCGACCCAAGCGTAGATACAGTACGCGTTATCCGTATCGGTGATTACGATCAATGTGCCTGTATCGGCGAACACGTGACGAACACAGCGGAAATCGGTACATTCCGTATAATATCACACGATTTCAACGAAGGAGTATTGCGAGTACGCTTTAAAGTGAGTTCATGAATTTTGCAATCTCAATCTTGCAAAATCATTGAAAATTGCAAACAATAAATAGCAAAACACGTGTAATTTGATGAATTATTCATACTTTTGCGGCAACGATTGCGAATAACAATTACAAAACAGATAAAGACAATGAATCTCCTTGAACAAATCAAAGAAAACGCCAAGAAGTGCAATAAAAGAATTGTACTTCCGGAAGGAACCGAAGAACGTACGTTACAAGCTGCCGATATCCTTTTGGGTGAAGGTATCGCGCAAATTATCCTAATCGGGAAACCGGAGGAAATCAAGGCTTTGGCGGAGAAATTCGAGTTAAAAAATATCGGTAAAGCAACAATCATCGATCCCGAGAACCACGAAAAAAAAGAGGCTTATGCCGACTTGTTGGTTGAACTCCGCAAGAGTAAAGGGATGACAAAGGAACAAGCATTGAAACTTGTTGTTGATCCGCTTTATCTGGCAACTTTGATGATCAAAAGCGGTGATGCGGACGGTGAAGTCGCCGGAGCGAAGAACGCTACCGGAGACGTATTACGCCCGGCGTTACAAATCGTGAAGACGTTACCGGGAATGTCTGTCGTATCAGGGGCTTTCCTCCTGTTGACCAACAAACCGGAATACGGGGAAAACGGGTTAATCGTGTGCGCCGACTGTGCCGTGTTGCCTAACCCCACCGCTGAAGAATTGGCTCAAATAGCCGTGGCTACTGCCGGAACCGCAAAAGCTATCGCTAAAATCGAGCCGAGAGTGGCCATGTTGAGCTTCTCCACCAAAGGATCGGCAAAGAACGAACTGGTAGATAAAGTAGTAAAAGCAACCGAACTGGCAAAAGCAATGGCTCCCGACGTAATGATCGACGGCGAAATGCAGGCAGACGCCGCACTGGTAGCTTCCGTGGGTGCAAGCAAAGCCCCGGGCAGTCCCGTGGCCGGAAAAGCCAACGTGCTTATCTTCCCCAGCCTCGAAGTAGGTAACATCAGCTACAAACTCGTGCAACGCATCGCGGGCATCGAAGCTGTTGGCCCCGTGCTACAAGGTATGGCAGCCCCAATCAACGACCTGTCAAGAGGTTGTTCGGTTAGTGATATCGTAAACCTAGTGGCTATCACGGTAAATCAAGCTGCAGCAAAATAAATCAGTTTATAAAATTATAAAGTTCATAAGGTTTATAAAGCAAGTTTACTTTATGAACTTTATAAACCTAATAAACTTTACGAACTAAATATTTCACGGACTTTAAAAACTTTATAAATTCAAATATAATGAACATATTAGTATTAAACTGCGGTAGTTCCTCCATAAAATACCAGTTGTTAGACATGGAAGGAGAGCCGACGTTACTGGCAAAAGGATTGGTAGAAAAAATCGGTCTACCGGTAGGAAGTTTCACACACAAACCGGAAGGAAAAGATAAATACATGGTGGAAGAACCGATCAAGGATCACACCGTCGGTATTGACTTGATTCTGAAAGCACTTGTTGACCCGAAACACGGGGTAATCAAGGCTCTGACCGATATTAATGCCGTGGGACACCGCGTGGCACACGGGGGGGAATTCTTTGCCAAGAGCGTTATCGTGGACAAAGATGCTAAAGATAAAATCGCCGCTTGCTGCGAGTTGGCTCCGTTGCACAACCCGGCAAACCTGACCGGAATCGAGACAATGGAAAAACTACTGCCGGGCGTTCCGCAAGTAGCCGTATTTGATACCTCGTTCCACCAGACACTACCGAAAGAGGCATTCATTTACGGTCTGCCCTACAAATATTACGAGCAATACCGGGTACGTCGTTACGGCTTCCACGGGACATCTCACAAATTCGTGGCTCAAAAGGCATGCAACATTCTAGGCTGGAACATCGAAGAGAAAAAGATTATCACCTGCCACCTCGGTAACGGCTCATCCATTACCGCTATCAACAAAGGTAAATCCGTCGACACCTCTATGGGCTTCACTCCCAACGCAGGGGTGATCATGGGTACCCGTACGGGTGATCTCGACCTCGGTGCATTGTTGTATATCTGCGACAAAGAAGGACTAACCACAGCTCAAGCAAACGACTTGGTAAACAAAAAATCCGGATTACAAGGAGTGTCCGAGGTATCTTCAGACTGTCGTGACCTGCAAACTGCCGCAAGCGAAGGTAACGAGAAAGCCCGTTTGGCTCTTGACATCCTTTCTTACGACGTGAAAAAATACGTGGGTAGTTACGCGGCCGTACTGAACGGCGTAGACTTGATCGTATTCACGGGTGGCATCGGAGAGAACGACGATGAAGTACGCGAACAAGTATGCCGTAACATGGAATACATGGGTATTCATTTCGACACGGCTGCCAACAAAGGCACTCGCGGAAAAGACAAAATGTTATCCATGTCTGACTCTAAAGTGATCGTGATGAGCATCACTACCGATGAAGAATTAGTTATCGCAACAGATACGATGAATTTGGTTAAATAATTCGCCTACGGCGAGTTACATTGCTTTCGCTGTTACAGGTTTAGACAATCTCTTCGAACTTGTAACCTGTAACTGCCGAAGGCAATGCAACTTGTAACTTGCCGAAGGCAAAACCTGAAACCATGAGTTTTTTCAGTAAATTTCCCCGCACCTTCTGGGTGGCAAATACTATTGAGTTATTCGAACGTTGGGCATGGTATGGATTTTTCATGCTATTTGCCAATTACCTCACCAGTTCCTCCGATGCGGGAGGTCTGGAATTCACGCAGAGCCAGAAAGGTATCCTCATGGGCGTGGGCACTGGAATACTCTACTTCCTGCCCGTATTGACCGGGGCAATTGCTGACCGCTACGGGTATAAAAAAATACTGGCACTCGCTTTCGTGATTTACACCTCGGCATTTATCCTCTTACCCTTGTTCTCAACATTCACGGGAGTATTTCTCATGTATCTTTATCTTGCCGTGGGTGCCGCGTTATTCAAACCGGTAATATCGGCAACCATAGCCAAGACAACCACTGATGAAACAGCATCAATAGGATTCGGCGTTTACTACATGATGGTGAACATCGGTGCTTTCTTCGGTCCTATGGTAACATTACTATTTAAAGGATCATCGCATCTCGTGTTCTACGTTTCGGCAGGGATGATTGCGTTAAATTTCATTCTGCTGCTCTTTTACAAGGAACCTCACCGTGGAAAAGTGGAACAAACCTCGCTGGCAAAGACTTTCGGGGATATATTCCGTAATATGTTCAGCATCGTACGGGATGTCAAATTTCTCGTGTTCCTGCTTATCGTGGCAGGTTTTTGGACTATGTATTACCAGTTATTCTTCACGCTGCCTGTGTTTATCTCTCAGTGGGTGGATACCAGCGTGCTTTACAACTTTTTCCACGAGTATATTCCATTTATCAGTAATAATTACAGTCCTGCGCCGGGAGTATTGGACGCCGAATTCGTGACAAACTTCGATGCCTTGTATATCATCATTTTCCAAATCGCGGTATCAAGCATCGTGATGCGCATGAAACCGTTGAAATCAATGATGTCAGGCTTTCTCGTGTGTTCCATTGGTATGGCATTAACATTGTTTTCCCAAAACGTACTCTTCACGCTCGTGGCGATACTCGTCTTCTCGCTGGGAGAAATGGCAGGCTCACCCAAGATCACGGAATACATCGGACGTATCGCCCCGCATGACAAGAAAGCCCTTTACATGGGATACTCCTTTATTCCCGTGTTTATCGGTAGTGTTTTCGCGGGGATTATCTCCGGTATGGTGTACCAGAATATGTCCGACAAAGTGGTTATCACCCGCCAATTCGCCGAAGCCAAAGGCTTGGCTATCCCCGAAGGGTTATCCAGTAACGCCTATTTTGACAACGTGGCGCAACAACTCCACATGGGACACAAGGAATTGACCGATCTCCTTTGGCAACAATACTCTCCCTCTAATATTTGGATGGTAATTCTAGCCATAGGATTAGGCACAACCGTGTTACTTTACATCTATGACCGGGTAATACGGGAAAAAGCATAACACTTTTCGGATATATTTCGTATCTTTGTGATTATTAAGACCACGAGGATCATTACTATGGCAAAAAAGAAAACATACAAAATGCCCCCTCCGGCGGAAAATGAAGTCAGCGAACCCGCTATCGCTCACGGGGATATGAATATCTTGAAACAGGAGTTAATAGATGATATCAAACAACTCAACGATATGATGACACTCAAACAGAACTCGAAGCCCTGCTAAAACGGCATGGTTTCTGATAGAAGAAATTGAAAAATATTATATTTGTCACATTAATTGTATCACTAAAATAAAAGCAAAAAAATGAAGAAGAGTTATATTGTAATCGGAATAATTGTCATTATCCTGATTGGTATTTTCATGTGGTTTAAAGGAAGTTACAATCAAATGGTAACTCGTAGCGAGGGAGTATCATCACAATGGTCGAACGTGGAAAACCAATACCAACGCCGTTTAGACTTAATCCCTAACCTCGTGAACACGGTGAAAGGATACGCCGAACACGAGCAAAACACGCTGACTCAAGTTGTGGAAGCCCGCGCGAAAGCAACCCAAATGAGAATTAATTTTGATCAACTTGACGAGAAGACCATCCGACAATTCAACAGCATGCAGGGCGAACTCTCCTCTGCCCTCTCCCGCTTGATGGCTATATCGGAACAATACCCCAACCTCAAGGCAAACGAAAACTTCCGGGATTTGCAAGCTCAACTGGAAGGTACCGAGAACCGTATTGCCGTGGAAAGACGGAAATTCAACGAGGACGTGAAAAGCTATAACGCTTACATCCGTTCATTCCCGAAAAACATCCTCGCCAACATGTTCGGCTTCACCGTGAAACCTTACTTCGAGGCTACCGCCGGGGCGGAAAAAGCACCGGAAGTAAAATTCTAAAAAAGCGAAATCCCGTGCAGTTGGAATCCAAAATCTAAAATCTAAAATTTAAAATCAACTCATGTCTCCCGAGAAAGCATTCACCAAAGAACAAAAAGAAGCCATGGTAGCTGCCATACAAAAGGCGGAGAAAGATACTTCCGGAGAAATCCGGGTGCATATCGAGAATCGCAGCAAGATAGAAGTACTCGACCGGGCGGCGGACGTGTTCGCCGAATTGAAGATGCACAAAACGGCACTTCGCAACGGGGTATTGATTTACGTTGCTCTACTCGACCACAAATTAGCCATTCTCGGCGATGCCGGGATTAATTCCAAAGTACCCGCCGGATTCTGGGACTCGATCAAAACAAACATGGTCGAGAAATTCAAACAGGGAGCGATCACCGAAGGTATTTGCGAAGCCGTGATTACTGCCGGGGAACAATTAAAAGCGTATTTCCCCTACCAAGAGGATGACGTGAACGAACTTCCCGATGATATTTCATTCAGTAACTAGAACAACAATGATAAAAAGATTATTCATATTACTTACCCTTATCGCGGGCATAAGCTATATCACCGGAGCACAGAACATTCCCGACCCCATGAAACCCCGGCGTATCGTGAACGATTTCACCGGACTATTCAGCAAACAGGAACAAAACACACTGGAAAGAAAGCTAAGGAATTTCAACGACAGCACATCCACGCAGATAGCGGTAGTCACCGTTCCCACGCTAAACGGTTATGATATCAACGATTACGCCGCCCGCTTGGGTGAGCAATGGGGCGTGGGACAAAAAGGCAAGGACAACGGTATCGTGCTCCTGATAAAACCCAAGAGCGGCAGAGAACGAGGCGAAGTAGCCATCTCCGTCGGTTACGGGTTAGAAGGAGTCATTCCTGACGTCATCGCATCCCGTATCATACGTAACGAAATCATCCCCTCTTTTCAGCAAGGAGAATATTACAGGGGTGTAAACAAGGCTCTCGACGTGATCATGGATCTCTCGAAAGGAGAATACACGGCGGACGAATACCGGAAGAAAAGCGAGAGTGGCGGGTGGATTGATTTCGTCATCGGTTTTATCATTTTAGCGGTATTACTGTCCTTCATTTTCCGGCGGCGGGGTGGCGGCGGATATTCGCCGGGACGTTCCTCCGGCGGTGGCTTCTTTATCTTCCCCATGGGCGGTTTTGGCGGCGGCAGCAGCAGTGGTGGCTTCGGCGGCTTTAGCAGCGGCGGCGGCTCGTTCGGGGGATTTGGCGGCGGCTCGTTCGGGGGTGGCGGTTCCAGCGGTAGCTGGTAAAACCAACTCAATATTTTTCTTTTTCATTCAACCAACGGGCTGGAGATGTACCCTCCACTTTCTTGAACGCGAGGAAAAAGGTAGACCGGGAATGAAAACCGCATTCCCGGTAGATACTGTCTATCGTGTAATTGTTCGACTTCAATAGCAATAGCATTCGCTTTGCCTCTCGTACCCGCATCTCGTTAATCAATTCAAAGAAGTTCTTCTGCAAATAACCGTTTATCGAACGGGAAATAGCACCTTTCCCTATCCCAGTCTCTCTCGACAACATATCCAGCGAGAGATCGGGATTCCTGTAAATATGGGTAGAATTCAATATATCAATTACCCGAGCGCAATTCAATTTCATTTGACCGATATCCAAATCAACGGTTTGCCACAATGTTTTAGAAGCCCTTTTCACCTCCGAAACAGAAGAATCCAGACGACAGATATACCCCGCAACCGGATAAACGATATAATTATACGTCAAATAACTCATCGCTATGACATTCAGTATCGGGATCAGCCATACATCAGTCCGAGGCGAAATCAGATAAGTAACGAACACGATAACGAACAAAATCCCGAATAAAGTTACCGTACGGGGAAGCCACCCGATCGTCAAGTAATCACTATCGGAATAATTATCCTGCAACGCCCGCTTTACCCGACGCAGGAATCGGAAAATAAGAATGAAATAAAACACAAGCTGAAATAATACGATAAAGTCATTCACTAGAGCCACGAAATTCTCCACACCGTTAGCCTGTTCGAGCATATCCTCGATAAATTCCTCTCTCGACATCGGCAGGTAATAGATCAACATAGCCAATAAAGAAATACAAGCCGGAATAAAATGCCACCAATATCCGGCGGTAAACTTGAATGTCTTATCCAATTGTCCCCGGACGAACAACCACAACACGGGCAATAACAAGGCATTCATGAAACAAGCGGGATAAACGGCTATCTCCGCTACACCGTAAAACTCCACGGAACGGGACAAATTATAAATATAGACCGGAACTGTCGTCGCCACGATCAGCACTGCGAACCCCCCGCCGCTTTTCATTCGAGTAGCGGCGCCCAACACGATAGCCATAACCACCAACAAGGTGATACAGCCGGAATTCACAATTATAATCAATAAATCTTCATTTGTCATCCAATCCATACACTAATTTTGCTAATATACAATTTTTTTCAAAAATTCCTATGGAACATGGTTATTCAAATTCGAATAATAAAAAAGAACAATATCCGAATAATTATAATACTTCATTCCGGGATAAGCAAACATAGATATAAAGAAACGCTTTCTATACGCTTCCACCTGTATGGCATCATATTCCGCCGTGAAAGAATAGTTGTATGCCGTAGCATAAAACCGTAATCGTGCCTCGGCGTCCAAACGGTCTATCCCCGGATGCAGTTCAGGCAACAAGCGCATGAACAAACAGATGTACCTAACCTGACCTTCCAAGGTTTCCAACCGGTTGATACGTTCCTTGCGGGCTCGTGCGGAAGTCGTCGTGTCAAAACGAACATCCGGACTGCGTTTCACCGTGTCATGCATCCACAATCGTTCCAGCTTCTCGGCGAAAGAAGGCTTTATCTGGAAACGCCCGATTGAGAAATTAGCATACTTCTCCCCGAACTGCACGTAAAGCGTTTTCAGACAAGAGGTCTCTATCTGGTCTCGAAGCGCGGAGTAACGCAACAATTCGGGAAACACCGTGGCACGAACCACATCCGGATCGACACCCCAACAGGTGGCGGAGTCCGCTATCCAAAGGTTACAGTCAAGAAAAGTCAATGCGTCCGAATACTCCGCCCGAAACAGCTCATCGTAGCGTTCTTCATTCCCTTCCCTGCGACTTCGGCAATCACACGCGAAAGATAGCAGGATAGCGACTCCGCATCCCGTTAAAAGTCCAAAGAATACCTTACTATACTTTCCTTGTTTTCCATGCATAACCAGATCAATTCACCGTTCTCGTACGTCACGTGCATCGGGTAGGGATACTCCTTCCCGTCGGAAAAGGCGATCTTATCATATTCTTTCAAGGCAAACCGCTGCCCGTCCGGGGAAATCCAAAGTATATCACTCGTCGGGTAAATTCCTCCCGGCACTTGCATCTCCACCCCGTCTATTCGCAACGTGCCGTTAAACATCGCGGCCCAATGCTCTCCCCCGGAGCGGGAAAAACATATCATGGCATCCTTCGCGTAAGGCCCGTACCCTTTACCATCAAGAGTATAGATATATTTCTCGAAAACAAGCTGATCGGGAGCGATCTCCTTGAGTTCCTTTTCGATCTCCTCTTTCTTTCGTTTTATCTCCGCGACCACTTTCATCTGTTCCTCCGTGCTGGCACCCTGCATCTTCTTCGTCAAATCAATGATAGGTTTCATCTTCTCCATCTGTATTTGATTATATTCCATCTGCTTCTCCATCTGTTTTTGCGGATTCGTGCTTGTAAGCGGTATACTCAATAAAAGGACTTTGCCACTCTCGTTCGTGAGCACTTCCAAGTCATATTGCATATACTTGTCGGTCTTCACCACCCCGGCTAACGGGGTAACAAACGCCAACGGGGCATTCATGTTATACACCACAGCGATAAAAGCACTTTTATCCTCGTTCTCGTAAAGATAATAGAGCTCTCCCTCGAGCGGGCCGTATTTCTTGCCTTCCTCGACAACATAACCGTCCTGCAACGGCTTTTGGGAAGCCCGAACCTTCCTCGTCACGTTGGCATTCACGTACTTGACTCTATCGGCAGGCAATTGAGCCTTCATCTCGGACTTCGTGTAAGGCCCTGTTCGCTTACCGTCTTTGTAAATATAGAACGACCTATCGGCAACGTTATACACGGCAATCGAAATTTCCCCTCCCCCCGATAAGACACCACCACTACTTTCCGCAACGTCGATACTTTCGGAAGGCAATATTTTACCTACCTCCGTCCTTTTTACCGGTCCCCGCGGACCTTGCTTCATTCGCTGACCACTCTCCGCTTTTGTTGCGACGGGTTTTACCTTCACCTCTTCCTTCTTCTCCGTTTTGTCTTTTTTATCTTTATTTCCTTTCACGGCATTCCCCGCCTCATCAAAAGCGTCATCCACGGTCTTGTCCACTTTCTTGTTCACCTTGTCCTCCACTTTCTGCTTCGCTCTCTCTTCTGCCCGCTTACCAGCCTTTTTTATTATCTTTTCACCCCACGACTGACCGTAAGCGAGATTCACCGCCAACATAAAACACGTGAGGAATATCCATATCTTTCTCATCACTTCATTTAGATTTATTTTTTGTTTTTCTTCAACCATTCCGTGGGTGTCACCCCCTCTATCTTATTAAAAGCAAGATAGAAAGAAGATCGGGAACGAAAACCGCACATGCGGGCTATCTGTTCGATGGAATATTTATTCTGACACCCGTCCAGCAACATCCGTTTGATCTCTTCCACCCTCATTCCGTTTATCAAATTAAAAAAATTCTTCCCTAAAAGTGTGTTTATCGATTGAGATATGATTATACTTGAAATACCGGTAGCCTTCGCCACGTATGCCACCGAAATATCCGGTTCCTTGTATATCTCACTCTCTTGCAAATAAGCCACCACTTTCTCGCAATACCCTTCCATATCCGTCCGGCTTAAAGATGAACGAGTATTTACACACTTATCCGCCTCCCCCCGACAGGATTGCTTCTCTCCCTGTCCCGTACCATCCCTCCTTTTTCTAAAAACCTTAAACGGAATCATCAAGTAACGTAATACACGTCCCCAACAACCTTTAGGTACCCCGGAATACTCCTCTTGTTCAGAATAATTCTTCATCGTTCATATTTTTACTAGATACCTCATGAAAGAAGCCTGTGCCACGTGTCGCGAAACCGTGACACACCTTCTTTTCTTAACCAGTTACACTAGCGTCGTTCCCACACCTGTCACCGCACCCAATATAGCCCCCAGTACAATGGAGATCACCACCATACACAAAAGAGCCACTATAAAATAGTTCGTCACTTTTTCTTCGGGTACCTCTAGCATAGGTTTCACACCCAACCAAAGGATATACAAACCGTAAAGCCCGGCAATCCCCGCAAGAAAACTCAAACTCCACATTATATAGAAAACACCACCCGCGCAAACCGCCGTGTAACAATATGCAGCCAGCTGGAAAGCCTTATCAAAATCCTTCTTCGCACCGAAATGAGGAGCCACCAGATAGAACGCCAACGCCGTCAGGTATGCCCCCCCGATCACCGAAACAAACTGCATCAAGGCATAGCGGATGCCCAACCCGAAACCTGCCACCCGCACGAACAACACCTTATGCCCGATCACCCCCCAGCCGATAAAAGCGGCAACCGCAGGTATCAGCGCCAACCACAACAAATAAGTAGTCAACATTTTAACATGAGGTATCGTTTCTCCTTGAATCTTCTCCCATTCCGTCTTCGGGGAAAACAAGATATTCTTAGCCCTGTCTATCAGATTCATAATTTCAAATTTTAAACATTAGTCATTCATCTCCCCTGTTGCCTTCTCCAGTTCGGAAGCGGCTTTTTCCAATTCTTTTCCCAACTCCTCGGCAGACATACCTGTTTCTTTCTCCACCTTCTCCAATCCCTTCTCCACCGCAATTTTCGTCCACCGTGCCACGATCCCCACGCACTTCAACCTATCCATCATGCCCAACTCGTCATCATCAATCGCCTTGTTCAACGTTTCAAGATGAGTTTCCATCTCCTTCCCCAACTTCTTCCAATCCTCGTCGGTCAACTTGTCTTTCTCTTTTTCCGCCTTCGTCGTTATCTCGTCAATCGCTTTCAAAGACTTGTTCGTGGCGCTTCCCCCGCATGAAACGAATCCAAAGAAAAGAAGCGCGAATAGGGTTAGTATCAATAGTCTTTTCATTACGCCCTCCTTTGTTATCTTTGTTTAGCTTGCTGCAATTTCAACTTCGCCGATTCGGGTAACGGTTTCAGTTTCTTTCCGTTCAAACTCATTACAGCCCGCGAACCATCGGAAATCGAAAATTCCATAACCTTTACAGCCAAATCGTTCAAGTCAGAACCGATACTATTGCTCGGCGTATTCACAGGGAATACACCCGTGACAGGATTTTGTCCCCATGTCGGCGACAGCAATGCACCCTTATAAATAGCCGTCACCACCCAATTCGTGGCTATTGACTTGTCGCAATTCTGGTACATATTCACCCACACCTCGTATTTACCCGATTGCACGTATCCGTCCGGGTAAAAAATATTCTCGTTATTAATCCCGTCAATACCACATCCGGCATTCGAATCCACGTCTAACCCGTAAATCACCTCTTCTGTCCCTTCGGTTTCATCGTCACTCTCCCGATAATTATCCCGGTTACCGTAATAAATCACCGCGCCATCCGGTTTTACCAAATACAAATCAACATCCTTCTCGTTGTCAAAAGAAAGACTCACCTGCAACGCTCCCGTCCCCGCGGCTATATATTTCACGTTTTTCGTGAACTCCTTCGTGATCTCTCCATTTACTGTTTTTGTGGCAATCCGTATCGTAAAATCACCCTCCAGATTCTGGCTCACAAGCAGAATCACGTTATACATGTTAGTCCCCGCGCGAGATATCGTCGGATCAAAACGATAATACCCCTCTGTCTCGCCGGACACCGCCACATAAATTTCCGAAACCTCCTCTTCCGAATTGATCGTTACCACGGAAGAACCGCCTGCCAAAACATTCTTGTTGATATTCACCTGTCCCACGGAAAGTTCCGACGTTGCCGCCGGGAAACCACCCCGTACATAAGTAGCATCGAGTACCATGAAATACTTTTCTTCCAGTATCCCCGGTTTCTCATCATCATCGCTACATCCTGTCATGAGACTCCCGAAGGAGCCCATGACAAAAATCGCCAGTAAACAAAAAAGTACGCGTTTCATAATCATTCTGTTAGTAGTCATTAGAATCTATACTTCACACCCAACCCGAATACCGGGCGGTTAAAGTCCGCAATAATCTGGTACTTGATTTCCAAGTTCAAAGAAAGTACATCCGACAAGCGGTACTCGCCGCCACCACCGATGTTAAAACCGAATTTACCATCCGACGCCTTCACTCCGAGTACTTTCACGCTCACGTTCATGTAACTCAACCCTGCCAAAGGATAAAACAGAAACTTCTCGTTCTTCAACGGGAAAAGATAATGCACGTTCGCGTTGAAATCGGTCATGTTATACTTAAAACCCAAACCTTCGTCTTTCGGGAAGAAAAAATTAAAACTGGGTTCCAACCGGATAACATCCGTGACATTCCACTGGAATTTCAACCCCAGCCCGAAATTACTTATATCACTGCTGGTTCCGTAAACGAAATGCGCACCTGCCGCCATATCGCCTTTCTTTTGCGCGTTCACGCATAAAACAGACACCATCATTACCAGTAATAAAATAACTTTTTTCATTTGATTTTTCATAGTACTTCAATTTTAGATTTGTTATGTTGTTTATTCACATTTGTAAAATTACGGGAATACAATTTCACAGAAAAGCAGATTGCGCTCGTTTTTGTCCGAATAAAATTATTCGGACAAAATAATCAAAACAACACATAACAAGTAGCTATATATTAGTAAACAAATACACCGGAAGAATCAAATACACTTGATGTATCTTTTTTTGAAAACAGATTATTTTCAAACAAAGTAAGACAAATCACATAAAATAATAAGACAATCATTTAAAAAAGTAAGACACATTCCACCCGGAAAACTTAACTTCCTGTTGCCTTGTGCTAATTTTTACTAATCCACTCGACAAAGCGATCAGCGTATTTCAAGTAAAGAAGCACCCACACCACGAACCGGGCAAACCGTCCCACCAGCATATAGAAAGCGGACATTTTCGGACGGATACGATAAAACCCCAGAGCGATAGCGAACAAATCTCCCACCAGAGGCAACCAAGTGAACAACGCCAGCCACACGCCGTAGCGGTCGATATATCCTTTTTGCTTTTCCAACTGCTCGCGCTTCACCTTGAACCACCGTTCCATCCAATCCCAACGCCCCAGCCAGCCAATCCAGTACGAGGTAAGCCCGCCCAACCAATTGCCCACCGTGGCAATCGCCAGACACCACCACACGTTTCCTCCCAACGCCAACACGCCTACCAGCAACACGTCCGCGCTCATCGGTATAACCGTCGAGGCAAGAAACGAGCCGATAAAAAGTCCCCAGTATCCCAAGCTTACGAGTGTATCCATACTTCTTTCAATTCATGTCTTCTTTTACTTTACGGGCATCCCGGGCGAAAAACTCAAGACTCCATATTTTCTCGGCTTTACGTCCCAACAGCCAGAAAGATACAGCCAGAACAAAAAAGAATAATGCCACGTGCATCACGTCCCACAACAACGTGAAATACAACGTGTATATTCCCAGAAGAAAGAAAGATATCCCGAATCCCCGTGCCACCGCATCGTCCCGTCTAAGACCAATATACGCCGCAATCGCCGAAGCTGCCAACGTCAAGCCGTTCCAGTACCAAAGCTCAATCTGCCGCGTACTGTACCAACGGGCAAAACTACGCGTATCCCCGAATATGGACAGCAACCACAGGGAAATAAACAAGTAAAGCATCCCTACCACGTAAGTCGCGTGGTCTACATCGGTAAACCAGCGTTTCCCCCGCACCGCGAAACGGCACAACAGGATTGCCGCCCCGAAAGCCGCAAAACGGGTAGGATAATTCATCCCCAAAAAGTAATGTCCCCAATCCGTCAGGTAACCTGTTTCCGCACCAAACCAGCCTCCCAGTGAAAGCAAGGCAAACACCCATACCATGGAAGACGAGAACCGGAGTCCCAGAAACCCGTAGACCAACGCCGCCAGCAACAATAACAACGAAAAATGCCCGCTCCCGTTATCAACAGCGGCTCCCAAATACCCTATCGACACGGCTGTAAACACCACGCCGATAAAAAGAATCGTTTCATTGCTGAATATCTTGTATGGCAACCGCTGCCGCCTCTTCCACCCCCAGTAATACGTCAACGCCGCAAGCACGGCAAACACCCCGCTCGCCAACCCGTAAGAAGAAAGGAACAGCTTTTCCAGAAAATTCATGATAAAATGATCGGCAAGCACCGATCCCACGGCAATAACGCCACATACAACCGCTATCCAAAACGAGTACTTTGCCAACTCTTTCCACTCGAACGGACGCACCGTGTAACTTGTTTTCAACCGATTAGCAGTATCTGTCGTGATTGTTCCTTCCGCTTCCCAACGCTCTATCACCCCCCGCAGAAAATCACCCTGAGTTTTATTCAACTTCATCGCTATTCTGTTTTATAATTCGTCGTAAAGGTAATAATTTTTCGATACCAACTGCGTTTCAGGCAGATTTCTATCCACGTCATCCCGTCGCCTCGTTGTTCATTCAGTGTTTAACCGTTGTTCAACCGTTTCGAAACGGTTACAGAACAAATACAAAACGATAATTCATCAAAACAACCTCTCTAAAAGAACTCAATTGGTAACTGTTCGGGGTTCAAATTTAAACTTTAACCCTTACCTTTGTCCAATCAAAAAAACAAGTCATGCAGGAAAACACGTTTTACAACATACGCCACCATCTCCACCAACACCCGGAACTGTCCGGACGGGAGAGCAACACCGCCCGTTTCATCGAGGAACAACTACAACCTTTCGCCCCGACCAAGATCATCCGCCACGTTGGCGGACACGGGCTACTGGCGGAATATTTCTTCTCCGAAAACGGTCAGACGCTCCTTTTCCGTGCGGACATGGACGCCGTGGCGGTACAGGAACCTGACGAACTCCCGTACCATTCCCAGAACCTCGGCGTAGCCCACAAATGCGGACACGACGGACACACGACAATCCTCTTGCGTTTTGCGCAAATGTTGCACGACCATCCCCTGCAACAAGGCCGCATACTACTGCTCTTCCAACCCGCCGAAGAAAACGGTAGCGGTTCCAAGGCCGTACTCGACACGAAAATACTTGATTACTATGCCATCGACCGGGTATTCGCCCTCCACAACATACCGGGAGCACCGACCTCTGCCGTACTCTGCAAAGAAGGCAGTTTCACCTGCGCCGTCGTCAGTGTTTCCATTGCTCTCACCGGAAAGACCTCCCACGCCGCCGAACCCCGGAATGGCATCAGCCCGATTCCCGCCACCCTCCACATCGTCGAGGAACTGCAACGCTGGAATAACACGAACATACAATCCGACGACTATTTCCTCGCCACGATCGTGGAAATACATGTCGGTGAAGAAGCATACGGTGTATCCGCCGGGAACAGCGTTATCCGAGCTACACTCCGTGCCAAAACCGACCGTCGGTTAAACGAATACACGGAAAAACTAAAACATTTGGTTATTGCCGACTGTGAAAACACTCCCGGTCTGCAACACGAAATCACGTGGCTTGAACCTTTCTCCGCCAACGAAAACGACAAGCAGGCAGTGGCAACAATCAAAAGTGCCGCCCTTCGCGAATGTTTCAATTACGTGAAAGTGGAAAACCCCTTTAGCTGGGGCGAAGACTTCGGGCTATTCACCCAACAATACAAAGGAGCCATGTTCGGTTTGGGAGCCGGCGAAAACTGTCCCCCGCTTCACTCCCCGCACTACGATTTCCCGGACGAACTCATCGAAACCGGAGCCCGGGTATTCTATTCCGTAGCATCCTTACCGTAAACTCCCGCCCACGGGAACTTCCAGTAAGCGTTCGTTTCGCCATACCATTCACTTCGGGGAATATAAGTACTAATACCACTGAACTTCTCTACCGGGATTGTCGTTCGATAAAAAGGATCAGTCACCGCTTTATACAAAACCACCTTTCCCAACAAATCCTCGTAAGCCGCACGGAGAGCCGCGTCATTCACCGTCATATACCTGATATATTCCCTTAAATCAAAAAAGCGGTCATATTTATCATATTCCACTTTCGGGTAATTATACACGGCCTCCTTGCCCATTTGGGCGGCCTCCGGTGCTTTTCCTTCCAACACTTGACAAGTCAAATCATATAAATTATCCAACTCCGACATGTTGATTAAAGCTATCGTACCGAAACGGTCAGACGAATTGTAAGTATTATAATACTCGTAAAATATCTTGCACACCTCTTCCAAATCACTCTCCATCCGATCACCTTCCCTCCAAAAATAAGGCATCATCTTGGCATAAGGAAAACCGGGAGCAGGTGTTTCTGCCGGGGAGGCGATGACATACTTGGCTTTATTCCGAAACTCGTATAGAGTTTCAATAGACGACATCAGACAAGCGTCAAACACGATAAAATCCATTCCATCCGGGATTGCCGCTGCCATATCACGGATATCCATAGTTGAAGCCCCGTCAGTGGCAAAACTTCTCGTGAGAGGATTCTCTATTTGATACAAAGACCTCTCCGCTCGTCCCAACAAAGAAGACGGTATCCAACCCGTGGCGTGCGATCCGAAAATCATCCCGTAAGAATCAGAAGGATATAACGCCTGCATATCTTTTACTACCTGCTTCAGCGTTTCCGGGGAAGCGGAATTTAACTCGTCATACGTTTTAAGCACTTCCTGTTCCACCACCCCGTCTTTGACTTTAAACGTCAACAACTGGGGGACGCTCCCGCTGCCGTCAAAAAAGATCACGATATCCCCGTTATAACTCTTTTTCCACGCGCTCGCCATATCCTTGATATTATTTTTCAAATGACCGGAAAGATTATTATTTCCAGCTAGATACACCATCAACGTCCTCACCTTCTCCGGTTCATTCTCATCCTTCTCGCAAGACACCATGAAAAAGAAAGCGACACACAAAATATATTGAATAAAATATCGACTCTTTAATCTCATAACAAATTATACCCTATATAAAACTCTGCAAGATAATCAAAATCTATTAATAATGCAAATAATGAGGGCGTATCGAAAGTCTTTTTCTTCTAAAAACTCCTCCGTCTGCTTCGCATCCAAGTGAGCCCGGAAGCCGGTCTCGAACCAGCTCCCGCTCGGCAAACCGAGAGCAAGCTCTCTTTCTGCCCTCGCTTAATCGATGGTTTCCTCTATAAACAGAGGAGGAGCTAGTGAATCTTACCAAAGACAGTGAGTAACTCAGCTCTCCCTCTGTTTATAGAGGGAGTTTAAAATAACTTCTAACCTGTCCGTCACTTTTTCTTCCCCCTAATTCGACTCAAATGCTCGGAAGTAATCCCAAGATAAGAAGCGATATACTGCAACTGCACCCGTCGGACAATCCCCGGTTTCTCCCGTGTCAAGCGCAGGTATCGTTCCGAAGCCGTTTCGGACAAATGCGATATCAGCCGTTGTTCCGTCTTCACGAACTC
Organism: uncultured Butyricimonas sp.; assembly: GCF_959596855.1. Lineage (NCBI taxonomy): Bacteria > Pseudomonadati > Bacteroidota > Bacteroidia > Bacteroidales > Odoribacteraceae > Butyricimonas > uncultured Butyricimonas sp. The sequence continues at coordinate 47,308 of NZ_CAUFYA010000027.1, read as the reverse complement.
CCGTTCCAGCAACTGCCGTGCCCAGTTACACACCTCTATATCGTGATGATAAAGTTCGAAAAGTCCCTGCCATTCAATCCGGTACAAAACTGCATCCTCCAACAACTCCATCGTTTCGTATCCCTTTTCCCCGTACACATACCCGCGGGCAGAGATAATAACGTCCCCTTCCAGCCCGAACCAGATAGTCACGTCCTTCCCGTCGCCCTCCGTGTACGCCCGTGCGATCCCTTGCCCGATGATATAGATATTCCTCTCCGGCTTATCCCGACTGAACAACACGTGTCCCCTCGGGTAACGCACCGCCGTCACGAGAGATGCCAACCGTTTCCCCACGTTCCCCGGGAGAAAGTTCTCCATTCCTGCCATCACGCTCATATCTGTTTCAAGTTTTCCACAAAATTATACTTTTACAATTGAATCGCAAGCCCGTGTCGATTAATTGATAAATATCAAGTAATTCCCCGCGTCGACGCCCTACCTTTGCCCTGTAACATTAACGAAAACAACTATGCCTTGGATTTTATTGGTTTGTGCCGGACTACTGGAAATAGGCTGGCCTCTCGGGTTCAAATTAGCGGGTGTTCACGAGAAACACTTTTACCTTTTCATCGCGCTTTCCATCGTTTCCATGGGATGCAGCGGCTATCTCCTGTACCTTGCCCAAAAAAGCATCCCGATAGGCACCGCGTACGTGGTATGGACGGGTATCGGTGCCGTGGGAACCGTCTTGCTAGGGATATTATTCTTTCACGACTCGGCAAGCGTCCTTCGCCTATTATTCGTCACGCTCATACTGGCGGGTGTCGTGGGACTGAAATTAGTCCACTAACCCCTCACGGCGAAACCACCTTCATAAAGCAACGTTCGCAATCGAACTCAAGCCGGAATCTGCCCAAGTTATTGGAAAGGTAAAGGGGATACTTCAACGCCTTATCCTTGCCCGACTTGCGGCACATTCCCAGTTCAAACAACAGGCAATAGCGCGTGGTCATCACGGCACGTCCCGAACGGTTCCGGGCGACCTCGAAACCCGCTTCCGGCTCTGCCGTCCCGTGTTCGCGGTAGAATGTCCCCGACAACCTGTTCACCACGTTCAACCGCCAATCCGCCTCTCCCGCGTACACCGCATCCCGGTTCAACGGCGCCTGCACCCAACGTTCCCGTTGCTTCTCCCGTTCCTCGGTCAACAAGTCCAGCAACCGCCCCCGGTAACCGTTCACCACCGCCGACGGGATAAAAAGTACCGTATCACCATGATACTCTACCGGGCAACAATCATAGCGCGTATTACCGCTTTTGCCCAACTGCCCGACAATTCGTTCCGCCTGAGCCGCGTTTGTCGCCCTCTCGAACACCTCGTCACTACGCAGTGTCACCGCCACGCCTGCCTCGTCCTCGGCAACCAGCACGAGATGCTCCTCCTCCGTGTACACGTCAACTCTTACTTGAATCTTACGCACTGAAACCGCTTTGGACAAACGACTTACAAACTCGTGATCGTAATTCCGGTACAACACCGTCCCCGGCATCACGGTCACCCGCTCGTTGCACGTCAGTCGATTGCCTTCCGCCGTGTTCACCTTGATCCCCCGCAACTCTTGCCCGTCAAAATAGCACAAGCCGTCGGCATTATGTATCGTTTCCAGCGCCTCCACGACCAACAAATTTCCTTTCGCCTGTTTCACCACCGCCACTTTCTTCCCCGTGGACTTCGGGGTATCCATGTTCACGATGCCCTGTTTCCGCCCGGCAATAAAATAATCCGTGTACCCCCGGTTGAAACTTCGTTCCGGATCGGCATCGAATCCCGCGTTCACGTGCCCGTTTCCCACGCGGGACAATCCCTCGCTTCCAGCGATAATCCCGTCCAACCGGGCAGAATAATACCTCGTGACGTTCGCCACGTAATCCACTTCTTTCAACCGCCCCTCTATCTTGAACGAATCAATTCCAATATCCACCAAATCACGCAAGTAAGCGGATAAATTTAAATCTTTAAGTGAAAGCACGTGTTTGTCCTTCACCAGCACCTGCCCGTCACTGTCCGCCACCGTCCACCGCATCCGGCAAGCCTGCGCGCACTCGCCCCTGTTGGCAGACCTTCCTGTCAGATAATGAGAGATATAACACTGCCCGCTTAAACTGACACACAAAGCCCCATGCACGAAATACTCCAACTCCGCTTTCACCTCCCGCCGGATTGCCCGCAATTGCTCTAGGGATAATTCCCTCGCCAACACGATACGCTGAAATCCCAACCGATCGAGAAACTTCACGCGTTCCAGATCGTAATTATGCATCTGCGTACTGGCATGCAGGGCAATAGGCGGTATATCCAGTTTCAATATAGCCGGGTCTTGCACGATAATAGCATCCGCGCCAACCCGATACAGCGCGTGAATCAACCGTTCCACCTCCGCCAGTTCATCATCATAAAGTATCGTGTTCAAAGTCACGAACACCCTGCAATAAAAGCGGTGAGCGTACTCCGCCACCCGCGCGATCTCTTCCACCGTGTTGCCTACCGCCTGACGCGCCCCGAAAGCGGGTCCGCCGATGTACACGGCATCTGCCCCGTTGTTGATAGCGGCTATCGCCACCTCGACATTCTTTGCCGGGGATAACAATTCCAGTTTCCTCATTTCCGTCCCTCCAAGGCGCTAACGTCCACGTCCGGGTAATCCGTCCCGTGTACCACGGGCACCTCGATCAATGCCGTCGTCGGGAAATGTTCTTTCAAGTATTGCCGGAATATCGTGATCGAATCATTCGTGATCCACTCGCTGTCGTTCGGGAAACGGTTATACACCAGACAAGCCAACTCAATTCCCCGCGCACGGCACAACTCAAGGCTCATCAACGTGTGGTTAATACTTCCTAGTTTAGAGGATGTTACCAAAATCAACGGAAGCTTTTGTTCACACACGTAGTCTATCGTGAAATACTCCCTCGTCACCGGCACGTACAGTCCCCCGGCTCCTTCCAGCAATACCGTGTCGTACATCGCCCGCAACTTCCCGGTTGCCCCGGCAATGCGCCCCATGTCGAGTGTCACTCGATCAATCTCGGCTGCCAAATGCGGCGAGGCGGGATAGGTCATCACGTAAGGACAGGTCGTACCGTCCTCGTCCGCGGGTTGCGGCTCCATCCCCATAATCTCGCGATGTTTCAGAATATCTTCCGATATCCCCCGGCATCCCGTCTGAATAAACTTCTGGGTAATCACCTTTACCCCTTTCCTTCTCAAAGAACGAGCCAACAACCCGGTCACCACCGACTTCCCGGCATCCGTATCTATTCCACTGACAAAATAAACTGTTCCCATTTATGATTTATGATTTATGATTTTAGATTGAACTCCCTCCCGGCTTCGAAGCAGACGGAGGAGTTCATTTTTCATTTTCAATTTTCAACTTTCAATTTTCAATTGTTTCCTCCTGCACACGAAGTAAAGCGGGTGATAAGTCAATATCACCTTTCCTTCCACCGTGAAGCGGGTATTATACTCGTCGATAAAGGCATTCACCCGTCCTTTCGTCCACACGGAACGGTCGGAAGAAACGTTCACGCCCGTTCGTTTCAGATGCTGCAAAACCGACAGGGGATTATCAAATTCAAGAACATGAAACTCTTCCTCCATCCGTTCCACCGTGAAACAGGGACTCAACAAATCCCGCAACTCCTCCTTCGTGCGGTATGCCAAACCGCCGCCCGTGGTTTGCCGTATCTCGCGCAAGTTATGCTTACCGAACGAACTGAATATCATGCAACCGCCATCATTCAGATTCTCCGCCAACTCGCGAAAAGTAGCCTCCGGGTCGGTGAACCACTGGAACGTGGAAGCCGAAACAATAAGGTCATACCCGCCGGGTAGTTCCGCCCGCTCGATATCACCCGGTATGCAACATCCCTCCGGAATCCCGTTAGCGACAGCCGTCCCGCGGCACAAATCCTCCACGAGATCGTTCACGTGCAACTCGCTCCCCGGAAAAGCCTGCCTCAACAAAACGGTCAACAATCCCGTCCCGCATCCCACTTCCAGTATCTTCCGGGGCATCCGTTCCACCGCTGCCACAGCCATAGGACACAGCCGTCCGACCACTGCCCGCTGTACCCGCGCGTTTTCGTCATAACTTCCCATACTGCGCCGGAAATGTTTCCGCACTTTTTCTTTATTTATTTCCATCATGTTCAAATTTCATGAAATTCATAAAGTTTATAAGGTTTATAAAGTTTATAAAGTTCATAAGGTTTATAGACCCCCGCGGGGCGCTTTGTCCACGGCAGCTTGAGCTGCCGATAAACATTGTCCGAAGGACACCCGTCACTTTATGAACCTTATAAACCTTATAAACTTTTAACCCCCTTTCCATCATATCTCATCCCAATTATCCAACACGTAAAACGGGTAATGTCCTCCCTCTATGCTCACCGTTTCGCATCGTCCGTCCCACCAGTTCCGCTGGCTTTCCGGCGGAAAGATCACGTCGCCCGTGGACACGTACGCCTTGTCCCACCGCGTTTCCGGCCGTATCAGCATCGCTTGCTCCCGGATAGCCCGCAACTCCTCCACCTGCTCGTGCAACTCCCGGAGAGGCTTATTTGCCCCGAATCTCGCCATCTCTTCCCGTCCCGCCAGCATCCGGGCAAAGAACTTGTCCCGTCCCCGCTCGTCCATGCCCCGCTCCGTCAACAGGTAAAGCTTCGGGAGAATCCCGTAACGCTCGTCCACGGGACGCTCCGTGCCGTTGATCGCCACCCGTCTTGTCACGGGCAACTTCCACCGCTCCAGCAACACCGCCGCCGCCCACACGCCCATAGACCACGCCACCGCACGAATTTCATCGTACCCGTCCGTCACGGGAGCTTCTTCCCCCGCTATATCCCGGTAATCATAGAACGCGAGCACGTCCCCCGTTCCCGTCAGATGTTGCACGGCACGTTCGTCCATCCCCCATCCGCAAAAGAACAAAGTCAAGCACCGCCCCCCTTTTTTGGTTATCCACTGTCTTCGCATAGTTTTTCGCCTTCGGCGAAGTTTTCCCACTCACTGGGCTTCGCTCTTTATTTAGTTCATAAACTCACTTCCACGAACTCCCTCAAACACTCGTAATCCTCCTCCGGTATCGCCGCATTCAGCGAGAAGCGGATACGAGCCTCGTTTTTCGGCACGGTCGGGTACCTCACGGGCAACACGAAAAAGCCGTTATCTTGAAACAGTTCGGACATGTAAACGCTATTCTCGTTGCTCCCGCACAGGAAAGGCACGATATGCGAATCGCCCCGTGTCTCGAATCCCCGTTCGGACAATGTTGTCCGCAATTGTTCGGCAATCTCCGTCAGTTTCAGCCGATACGGGAAAAAGTCCGGCATCCGGTTCAGCACGAACCGCGTCCACGCCACCACCACCGGGGGCAACGCCGTCGTGAAAATCAGACTCCGCTGCGTGTTGACAAGGTAATCCTTGAACAACTCGTCACACACCACGAAAGCCCCGTACGAGGCAAACGCCTTGCCGAAAGTGCCCACGATAAAGTCGATATCGTCAATACATCCCTGCTCTTCGCTACATCCCAACCCGTTCGTACCCCGCACCCCCACGGCATGCGCCTCGTCAACGTACAGGAACGCGTCATACTCCTTCTTCAAGTCGCACAACTCCTGCAAATCCGCCGTGTCACCGTCCATGCTGAATATCGATTCCGTCACGATAAACACGTTCTCGTACTCCTCCCGGTGATTGAACAGAAGTTCCCGCAGGTGGTCGTAATCCAGATGACGGTAACGCAACATCTGCGCGTCACTCAACCGCAGACCGTCGATGATACTCGCGTGCACCAGCTTGTCCGCCACGATCAAATCCCGCTTCCCCGCCAATGACGGCAAAATACCGATATTCGCGTGATACCCGGAGTTCAGCACCAAAGCCGCCTCCTTGCCGTACAAATCCCGTAAATCGTCCTCCAGCAACCCGTAATACTCGTGGTTCCCGGACAGTAGTCTGGACGACACGGCACTGTAACTCAACAGTTTCACGTCGGTTTCTTTCCTGAAATCCTCGTATAAAACCGGGTTGGAAGACAATCCCAGATAATCGTTCGACGAGAGATTCAGTATCTCCCGCCCGTTATAATGAATCAGAAAACCGTTGTGCTGCACGTCCCGCAACATCCGGTAATTCCCGAATTCCTTGATTTTCTCCAGTTTATTAATGTACCTTTCCTTATTCATTGTTTTTCGCCTTCGGCGAAGTTACAGGTTAAATTTGCCTTCGGCAAGTTGCAGGTTGCAAGTTGCTTCCGCTTCCAATAACTTCACCTTATTATATTCTTTCATCATTCAACTCTAACACCGGTAATCCCCTTCAACTCGCCGCAGGCGAATGTAACCTGCAACTTGCCCGCGGGCAAATGCAACTCGCCGAAGGCGAATTAAACTGCCGCCTCACCTGAAATACTTGATCACCCGCAACAACGCCGACGTCAACCGCCTCAGTTCCTCCGCCCGAATAATATACGGCGGCATAACGTACACGAGCCGCCCGAAAGGACGTATCCATACCCCCTCTCTGACGAAAGCCGCTTGCAGAACACCCATGTTCACGGCATCTTTCATCTCCACCACGCCGATAGCCCCCAACACGCGCACGTCCGCCACGTTGGGATACTCGAGCGCGGGTAGCAAATCCACCCGCAACTGGCTCTCTATCCGCCCGATCATTTCGGTAAGGTCATACCCCCGTATCAAGTCCAGCGAGGCATTCGCCACGGCACACGCCATCGGGTTACCCATGAACGTGGGACCATGCATGAAGACACCCGGGTTTCCCGTGCATATCCACGTTGCCACCTTCTCCGTTGCCATCGTGGCGGCAAAACTCATGTACCCGCCCGTGAGTGCCTTGCCGACACACATGATATCCGGCACGATTCCCGCGTGATCCACCCCCCACATCTTCCCCGTGCGACCGAACCCGGTAGCGATCTCGTCGCACACGAGCAACACGCCGTAATCGTCACACAACTCCCGCACCTGCCGCAGGTAGTCCGCCGAGTAGAACCACATCCCCCCGGCACCTTGCACGATCGGCTCCAGTATCACGGCAGCGATACGGTTGTGATTATTGCGCAGGCATTGCTTCAACTCCTCGATATGTTCCGGCAGGCACACTTCCCCGTAACGCACTTCCGGTCGATGCACGAAATACTGCATCGGCAGCGTCCCCCGGAAAATACCGTGCATCCCCGTCACGGGATCGCATACCGACATGGCATTCCACGTGTCGCCGTGGTACCCTTTCATGATCGTCAGGAAATAGCGTTTCTCCTCTCTCCCGGCAGCGTACCAGTATTGCAGAGCCATTTTCATGGCAACCTCCACGGCAACCGAACCGGAATCGCTGTAAAACACCTTATCCATCCCCCGCGGGGCCATTTCCAGCAGCTTTTCCGCCAGTTCCACCGCCGGACGGTGCGTCAACCCGCCGAACATGACGTGTGACATGCTCTTCAACTGTTCCTCGACCGCCGCGTTCAACGCCGGGTGATTGTACCCGTGCACCGCGCACCACCATGACGACATACCGTCAATCAGCCGCGTACCGTCCTCCAGTTCGATATAAACACCCTCCGCCCTTTTCACCGGGTACACCGGGAGCGGATCTATCGTCGACGTGTACGGGTGCCACACGTGCTCCCTGTCAAACTTCAATAATTCTGCCGTATTCATTATAACTAAAAGTTTATAAGGTTTATAAAGTTCATAAGGTTCATAAAGTGACGGGTGTCCTTCGGACAAGGCTTATCGGCAACTCAAGCTGCCGTGAACAAAGCGCCCCACGACGGTCTATAACTTTATAAACCTTATGAACCTTATAAACTCTTGCATTCATTCATTTTCAATTGTAAACCCTAGTCTTTGCACCTTCTCCATGTCCTCCATCACCTTCGAGCCTACGGTGGTCAACATATCGCCGAGAATGGCGGAGTTAATACCCGCTTTTATGGCTTCTTCCTCGATATGGGCGATCAGCACGCGTCCCCCCGCGAAGCGCAGGAAAGCGTCCGGGTTGATAAAGCGGAACACCGCGACGGTGGTCAGCACCTCGTCGTCCGCGAGCGGCGGCATACCCTCCAGCGGGGTACCCGGTATGGGATTCAACACGTTCATCGGTATTGACTTCACGCCCAATTCCCGCACCGTCAAGGCAAGATCCACGCGATCCTCCATCGTTTCACCCATGCCGATAATCCCGCCGGAACAAACCTCCATCCCCACCTCCTGTGCGGCACGAATCGTTTGTATCTTCTCCTCTAGCGTGTGTGACGAGCACAACGTGGCGAAAAACCTCGGCGACGATTCCAGATTACAATGGTAGCGGGTTATACCGGACTCTTTCAGTCGGCGTAACTGTTCCTTGCTCAACAACCCCATCGAGGCACACAGGTTGATATTCATCTCTCGTTTTATCCTCTCGGCGTACCCGCGCAGGCGGTCGATATTCTTGTCCGACAGCGCACGCCCGCTCGTGACAAACGAAAACTTGTTCACCTTGTATTTCGCGTTCAATCGAGCCAACTCCACGCAACTCTCCTCGTCAATCAGCTCGTACTCCTGCACGTGTGTTTTGAAAACTGCTGACTGCGCGCACCACTTGCAATTTTCCGAGCACCGTCCCGACCGCGCGTTCACGATGGAACAAGTGTCGAAATAACGCCCGGCAAACCGATCGCGTATCTCCCCCGCGGCAGCATACAACGCCGCCTTATCCCCCGCGGCAGCCAGTGCCAGCGCTTCCTCCCTCGTGATCTGTCCTCCCTCGAAGACCTTCTGTTTCAATTTCTCTATCATCCGATCTATTTAAGATTTTGGATTTATGATTTATGATTCCCTCCCGTCTGCTAACGCTTTTCTAATCGCGAATCGTAATTCATAAATCATAAATTAATTTGTTTTCAATAAAAAAGGTACGTCCACCTTTACAGCCGGACGTACCTTCATTCTCGTATCATAATTCCCGTAACTCCCGGTATTAATAGCATCGACACGCGCGGGAACCACCGGGCAACACGCCCGCGTCACCTTTTCCGCGTATTCCTCGAATGTCGTCACCATTCGTTCGAACGCCTCCGCGAGATTCACGATCACGCCTTTTCTCGATGATTTCCGCAACGCCATTTCACAAATATGTATCGCCAACCGCCCGATGCACACCTCCCGCCCCAGCGAGGCGAAAATGGCATACCCTTTCCTGTTCCAACGGGAAAAGCGTAATTTAGCCCGGTAACCGACGTCACGTTTATTCATCATCTTTCACGTTCATGTTAAAAACGCCGCAAGTTAATAAAAATATTGCCCTCCGGCAAGTTATGAGGTTTATAAAGTTTATAAGGTTCATAAAGTTTATAAAGTTACGGGTGTCCTTCGGACAAGGCTTATCGACAGCTCAAGCTGCCGTGGACAAAGCGCCCCGCGGGGGGCCAAGAACCTTATGAACTTTATGAACCTTATAAACCTTATGAACTCCTAACGCCTTCAGCTCTCCTGCTCCTGTTTCCGTTTCTTCTCCCTCTCCTCCTCTTCGGTGAGGATACGCTGGATATCGGCATTGATCTGCCCGAGCGTCACGTTTTGCACGCCGCGCGAACGGGCTTTCTCCTTCGCCTTGCGCAAATCACTTTTGCCCAGCTTCACGCGGGCGGCTTTCTCGATTTTCTCTTTCACCGCCGCTTCCTCCGCCGCCTCTTCTTCCTGCCGGCGCTGTTCCGCCTCTCGCGCCACGCGGTCGCGTTCGGCGATTGCCGCCACTTCCGCTTCCGTCACGTGGTGGTAGTAATTCGGCGGTGACGCCCGTTGATTATTCGCGAACACGGCGAACGTGTAGACCACCGTGTTCTCCGCGTCCCATTCCGCCGGGATGGCGAAAGAACTTGAACCGCCCTCTCCGCGTACGCGCAGGGACATCAACTCCGACTCGAAATTCACCGTGTCAAACATACAGGCGTACACCCGGTCATCGGGGTTCCGTTTCGAACTGGGATCCGGTTCCGCCGTCTGTTCCACGGCAATCTTCCGCGCTTCAAAATCATATGTCACGGCGGTTTTAGGTTTCGCCGCGTCACCCCTCGACACTTGCAACAAATCGAACTTGTAGTCGAACAACAGCATCCCCTCCCCGTCCATCGTCACCGTGCAAAACGTGGTCGCGTTCTCCTCCATGAAAGCGTTCGCCGCCGAGATGTAGCGTTCCCGCTGCACGTACCCCACACCCAGCGTGTCCGCCAGCAAACGGCTCATGCGCCCGCACTCGCCGTAGCCCATCATCCGGAGGTCGCGTTTCATCCGACCGCCCTTGTCCTTGAATTGCTGCTCCGCCGGCATTTTAGCCAGCACGATCGTACCCGAGGGAAGCGTTCTCAGCACTTTACCACCCAACTGGTTGTGCATCCCGTCAAAAGTTTCACTTTCTACAATAGCCATAATAATAATATTAAAAATTGAACTTCCGTTTCAACATCCGGGCAACGACCGCCGACCGGACTCGCGAGCCATCGAGAGCGACAGACACCTGCCACCTTCTTTCTTTCTGCAATATTACAACATTAGAATAAAACAAACAAGAAAAACCAAGAAAATATTTTATTTATTTTAAGAATAATATTTTAATATTATAATGTTAGATGCTAAATTACGATTATTTTTAGACCTAAAACAAGCAAAAAACCCGTCAAAATGATTATTTTTACTAATTTTAACAATACCCATATCCCGCCACCCACGCCTCTTCACGAGGTGGGCATCACTTTCATGTATTGCCCATCTATTCCAAAAGTATTGCCGATGTATTGCTAAAAGGTGGAATACATCGGCAGTAGAAGTGGAGTAGATGGGAAGTTAATAAATGTACTCGAAACGGGATCAATACACACATCCAATTTTGCATTACATTGGATGCATCGAGGAATATGCCTAAAAATTGCGCGAACAGACATTTTCACGACTGTCGCGTGCTAAAACAAGTATATATTTTTAATAAAATTTGCTTATATTGAAAAAATCATTATATTTGTTTATTATTAAATGGTTAATCAATAAAAAACGGTTCATCATGGAAGCAAACGAACTGATAAAATTATTACTGGGCAAGATGAAACGCTTGCGATTGGGTAATCTAGTATTCTTTTGGCGGCTGGGACAAATCGCGAAACGAAGGGTGAAAAAAATGACTCCCAAGGAAAAAAAAGCGTGGAAAAAGAAACACCCGCCCACCCCGGGACAGAAAAAAGCCAGAACGGAATTCGATACCAACCGGAAACTGGTGGCGCACATGAGCCGGCAGTTGCGCCCGCTGGGCGTGTGGCGGCGCCTCGTGGAAATCATGGAGCCCCCGGGCATGAACGCCGACAATTACCTTTTCCACGTGAACCACAAGTGCATGAAGCAAGGCAAGTTCTGCAAATTCCGCCCGCTAATGATAAGTAACGGCCCTCTCCTGCTTCCCGATAACATGAGCGGCAGCAGCGAGGGCGACACGATCACCCTCCGCTGGACACCCGACGAATCCGCCACCGACCGGCTCCACGTCGCCATCATCCGCGACGACGAACGCAACGGACTTATCATGATAAAAACAGGCTACGCGTGTCGCGGCGACGGAACCTTCGCCTTCAAACCGCGGGGCAACGGCGGCACCGTCCACGTCTACCCCTTCTTCGGCAGCGAGGGAAACGGGGACTTCTCGCCGAACGACTACTTTGCAATTGAAAGCAATTGAAAGCAATTGAAAATTGAAAGTTGAAAATTGAAAATTGAAAATGAAGAACTACCCGAAGACGGGGGTGGTATTCCAGCTCCTCCTCTGTTTAGAGTCGCCCGCGGCGAGTTGCAGGTTGCTTTTCTAGCGTGCAAGACTGTATTCCAGTTCGAGCGATAGCTCAATACCCCGAAGGGGGGGAGGGAGTTTGTTGATTAGTGATTGACAAAACGTCGCTCGTGTGGCTGGAATACCACCCCGTCTTCGGGTAGTTCATTTTCAATTTTCAACTTTCAATTTTCAATTACTTTCAAGCGTCCGCCTCCAGCTTCTTGAAGCCCTTGCCCAGTATCTGGTTGGCGTCGAAGATGGTCACGAAAGCGTTCGGGTCAATCTTGTAGATAGCCTGTTGCAAGGTAGCCATCTGGCGACGGTTGATCATGGTCATGATCATCTCCTTCTCGGCACGATTGTACATCCCTTGAATCGGCACGATTGAACCGCCGCGGTGCAGGTCATTCAATATATAGGCGCGGATTTCCTCCACTTTGTCGGAGATAATAAAGAAACTCTTCTCGTTGTCGAAGCCTTGCAGAATCATATCGATCGTCTTTCCCATCAGGAATATGGACAACCAAGAATACATCGGCACTTTCCAATCCTGAAACATGAGGAAACCGAAAACCACGATGCAGGAATCGACGGACATCTGCAACTGCCCCAGCGGGCGACGCGTCCACTTGTGCAGGATGTTCGACAGCACGTCGGTACCGCCGCTGGACGCGCGGGTTTTCAGTATCATGCCCACGCCGATACCCATGACCACCCCACCGAAGATACAGGCGAGCAACACTTCATCACCCAATTTGAACGGGTCCAACGTGCCGCTCACCGGGATAGGTTCACCCATCAAAGTCAACAACAGGGCGGGAAGACTGTCGGAGAACACGGCAACCAGAATGAAGCAAATAAATGTCTTCACCCCGAAACCGGAACCCAATACCCGTAAACCGATTAAACTCAACGGTAAATTGAAGCAGAGCGCTGCCATACCTATCGGGAATCCCCACATGTGCTGCAACACTATCGTGATACCGTATATTCCTCCCGGAACAATCTTGTACGGTGCCATGAAACAACTATACCCCAGCGCTAACACGAAAGCCCCGCCGACCAACAAGGCGTATGTCTTGAACCACTCGCGGGTAAACGGCTTTTCTTTTAATAATATATTTACCATTGATTTTGATTTTAATTTCGGGCGCGAATATACCCCCCGGCGGGGGATGAAAACATGACATTTGTCATATCTTCGGGTAAAAATACAATTTAACACTTCAGAAGTTATAAAGTTCATAAAGTTTATAAGGTTTATAAAGTTATTGCCCCCCGCGGGGTACTATACTAACGGCAGCATGAGCTGCCGTTTTAATCTTGTTCAAAGGACACCCGTCACTTTATGAACTTTATAAACCTTATAAACCGGGAAAACTTGTTTTCCCTTAATTTTGCATATCCCGAATTATTGATTATAATTGCACACTTTTTCCAATTTGTGAAATTAAAATGAGAACAAGCCTACGAATAACGAAAGATAAAATACTCAACGTGGCACAAAAATTGTTCATCGAGATGAGTTTCTACGGGACCACGATGAAAGATATCGCCAACGCCGCCAAGATTAGCAGGCGTACCTTGTACACGCATTTTAACAGCAAGGAAGAGATTTTTAACCACATCGTGGATCAAAGAATAGTATTGATAAACCAAAAACTGGAACAGGCAGTACGCACGGCCTTGCCCGCCGACAAACGGTTGAAGTTATATATAAAGGAACGGTTCAATTTAATCGCGGAACTCATGGGTGGAAGCCTGCCGATCAAGGAAACTTTTTTACACAACAACAGTAAAATCGATATCTTGAGAAAGAATATAGACAAACAGGAGATTGAACTTTTGTACGCCATCTTAAAGGACGGGGCGGATAAAGGGATATTCTCGATCAAACAACCCAGACGTCTGGCAAACTCGCTGCAATCCGTTTTTAAAAGCCTTGAATTTGGTTTTATCCGGGAATATGATCATCGACCAAACCCTCAAATTATCAACGAGTATATTAATATATTATTTCACGGGATTATCAAAAAGTAATCACAACACATTATAAAAATGGATCTATATATCAACGCCATAGCACATTACATACCGGAAGCGAGAGTTCCCAATTCCTATTTCAAGGACGTGAACGGTCTGGACGATGAATGGATATTCAGCAGAACGGGAATCAAAACCAGAAGCAAAGCGGGAGAAGGCGAAAACACGAATACCATGGCTCTCGAAGCCGTGGCAAGGCTGAAAGACAAGCTGCCTTTCGCCATCGAGGACACCGATCTGGTGGTGGCTGCCACGTATTCCCCGCATGACACCGTTGCCACGGCGGCTCACGCCATCCAGCGGGCGTACACGACGCGGGCGGCAAAATGCCTGAGTGTTTCCTCGGCTTGTTCGTCATTCATCAACGCCATCGAGATCGTGCAAGGGTATTTCGCCATGGGCAAGGCGACGAAAGCTATCGTGGTCGCCTCCGAGCATAACACGGAATACAGCAACGAGAGTTGTCCCCAGAGCGGTCACCTGTGGGGTGACGGTGCTATCGCCATCGCTATATCCACTTCGCCGGAAGGTGAAAAAGCGGCGAAGATACTAGATATCTTCACGCGGGGACTGGGACATATCGGCAAGGCGGACACCGCCGTGTACCTGCGCCCGCGCCACGGGGGCATCGGCATGCCGGAGGGACGCGACGTGTTTATCAATGCCTGCCACTACATGATCGAGGGTTTGCAAGTAGTGACGGAAAGCAACGGCAAGACATTGGCAGACCTGAAATATATCGCCCCCCATCAGGCAAACAAACGAATCATGGCAACGATCGCCCGGCAAATCGACTTCCCGGAAGATCGTATCCTGTCGAACATCGGGGAAGTGGGCAACACGGGTTGTCCCAGTTGCGGCATCGCCCTCTCGCAAAACCTCGACCGGGTGGAGCGAGGCGACCTCGTGGGACTGACCGTTTTCGGCGGCGGGTACTCGTGCGGCGCGGTGTTGTTGGAATTTATTTGATTTATGATTTACGATTTCTTGATTTATGATTGAGTGATTCCCAAAACAATCATAAATCAAGAAATCATTGAATCACTCGTTCGACACGTCGTACCACATCCGGGCAAGCACGGTATCACGCTGTACGCCCAAACCGTATTCGTACATCACCCCCAGATTGTTAGAGGCTTCCCGTACACCCTTTACCGCCGCGGCGAGAAACCAACGCAAGGCTTTCGGCATGCTACATTTGCTTTCGTCTTTGAGATATATCACGCCCAGACAGAATTGGGCTTCGGCAAACCCGTGTTCGGCAGCCAAACGCAACCAAGATTCCGCTTTCTTGTAATCCTTTTCCACTCCCGTGCCGCGGAAGTACATCATGCCCAAGTTGACATACGCCTCCGGAATGCTGTCCTTCGCCGCGATCAGGAAATACTTCTCAGCATCGGCATATTTCCCTTTATTGTAATAGCGTGCGGCTCGATTAAAAGTTTTTGCCGCACCGGCATCCTTGAACAAGGGATACGCGTACCACCCTATCATAAACGCCAGAACGACGTAAACGACTTTCTTCAAGCATCTGATTGGATTCATGGCACGAGCTTTTCCACGTAAACCTGTCCCGCCTGATACTTTATGATCTTTACTTTCTCCCCTTTTTGTATAAACACTCCCGTGTTGGAAACGGCATCATAAATGTCGTTACCGATTTCCACCTTACCCGCCGGGCGCAAGTCCGTGAATGTTACACCCTCTTTCCCGACTTCTTCCTTCACGGTCATATCCACGCCCACGAATCCCTCCTCTACCCGCTGTTCCGCGTGAAGGGCAAAGTTCAACCGACGGGAACCGAATAACTTGCGGCTTAACCAAATACTGCCGACGACGGAAATCAGAGAACAACTGATAACGAAGAACAGTGAACGGATGATTGCCCCCGCGAAATCGGGCAGAAATTCAAAGGTAAAGTTGTCAATGCCGGATAACGCCAAGGAACCCACGATGCAAAGAATGCCGAGTATTCCCGCCACGCCGAATCCCGGTATGACAAATATTTCCAGCAAGAGCAAGACAAGTCCCACGACGAACAAGATGATTTCCACGTAATTGGCAAACCCTTCCAAGTACAACGGCGCGAAGTAAAGCAAACATGCCGTGACGGCGGCAACCAGCGGGAAACCTACCCCGGGAGTCTGCAATTCAAAGTAAATGCCGCCGATGATAACCATGATCAGGAGTCCCTGTATAATCGGGCTGATCAGGAAACCGATCAACCGATCCATCGTCGTGGGGCGATATTCCCGCAACTCGTAATCCGTGACGCCCGCTTCCCGTATCACTTCCGGCACGCTCTCGGCGATTCCTTCACAATACCCGTGCTGCATCGCCTCGTGTGGCGTGAAAGTCAATATCTTGCCGCTGTCCGAAACACCTTCCACCGCCACACGCTCGTCCACCATCGCCTCGGCAATGCGCGGGTCGCGATGCCAGCGGACAACCGTCTTGCCGTTCTCCGTCACCGTATCTTTGCCGTGCGCCTGTGCCGTGGCGCGGATCATGGAACGCATGTACGACTGGTACTTGTCCGGCATAGCCTCTCCCGTCTGGTTGACCACAGTAGCCGCACCGATATTCGCCCCCTCCCGCATGTATATCTTGTCACAGGCGATGGAAATCAAAGCCCCGGCAGAAGCCGCGTTATTATCAATAAATACCCACACGGGTTTCGGGTAATTCAGGATCAGGCTGCGCAGGGAATCGGCGTATACCACCATTCCCCCGTAGGTATTCATGTGAATCAACACGTAATCGGCACGCTCCTTCGTGGCACGGTCGAACGATTTCTTGACCAGCCGCCAGATGCCCGGACCGATTTCGTCTTTTATATCCACCTTGTACACGATAGCCTTATTCCCCGTCGCGCTCGCGGAGAGAAGACAAAACAACAAACCGATGCAAAGCAACAATCTTTTCATTTCTCGACCTTTTTATTTAATGTTTCATTCACGACAACCGTCCCGGCGATTACCGATAATAAAGATACAAAACTACACGCCACTACCCGTATAAACGGGAGCATCAACGATAAGGTAAATACCGCCCCTATCGCGACGACCATTCCCGAATTGCGCCGCATATAGCGGACACTCTCCCGCACCCGGAAACGCTTCCTCTCCACGGCGTAATCCATGAAGGCGAAACCGTAGAAGTAGGCACTTACCCCGAACGTCAGCACCGGGGTGACCAACCCGACCAGCGGGATAAAAGAGAGGAAAAACAAGAGAACGGTCAATATAAATTGAAATATCATACAACGCAAGGAGATCACGATGCCCCGCCCGATTTCCCACATCAACTGCCCGAAACTGAACGGGTATTCCCGCCCGGAAAGACGCGCTTCCGTGCGCTCGGAAAGCCACGAGTAGACGGGCGACATCACGACCATCACCACGTACCCCCCGAAAGAAATAAACAGGATGTAGTACACGGCACGCACGAGCAACCGCACGATAAAACCTACCGTACCGGAAACCCAACTCAACCACGAAATGCCGGAAACCCAATCCATAACCTGCTGTTCCACCGTCTCGGAAAGTCCGCCCCCGATACAGGAAACAGCGTAATTCCCCGCCGCGAACAGCACGATAATTATCACGACCGGAAATAAAAGGAAATAACAGAAACGCCCGGAAAACAATAGTTTCACGGCTTCACCGTATGCCTTTATTCCTTTAGAAAATCCTTGGAAGAAGTTCATGTTCCGATTACCTTTAAAATTCGTGTAAATTTAAGGGATTTTTTTGATTTTTCCTAAGGGTGGAAGAGGGAGGGAGTATTCATTTTAGATTTTAGATTGAACTCCTCCGTCCGCTTCGCATCCACCTCCTCTATAAACAGAGGAGGAACTGGTGACATTTACCGAAGACGGTGAGTAATTCAGCTCTCCCTCTGTTTATAGAGGGAAACTGGCGAGTAAGCGAGGGTAACGGAGAAGCTTGCTTCTTTGTTACCGAGCGAGAGACAGTTCGAGACCGGTTTCCGGGCTCAATACCCCGGAGGGGGGAGGGAGTTCAAGATGACTTTTGCCACCCTCCTTTATAAACTTTACGAACCTCATAAACTTTACGAACTTTTTTGTACTTTCGCGAGAGAAACAATTAAAAATTAAAGTATATTATGCAAGCATTAACAGCAATTTCCCCTATCGACGGCAGATACAGAGATAAAGTCGAAGGGTTGGCGAACTACTTTTCCGAGAGTGCCTTGATTCGTTACAGGGTGATGGTTGAAGTTGAATATTTTATCGCTCTCTGCGAGCTTCCATTGCCGCAATTAAAAGGATTCGATCACGCGCTGTTCGATAGCTTGAAAGATATTTACCTCGATTTCTCCGTGGAAGACGCGCAAAAGGTGAAGGACATCGAGAAAGTCACGAACCACGACGTGAAAGCCGTGGAATACTTCATCAAAGAGAAATTCGATCAATTGAACCTGCACGAGTACAAAGAATTTATCCATTTCGGACTGACCTCACAGGATATAAACAATACCTCTGTGCCCTGCTCTTTCCGGGATGCTATCCATGACGTGTATTACCCGCTCATCGACGAACTGATAGCGAAACTGGAAGAACTTGCCGAAGAATGGAAAGACGTGCCCATGCTGGCAAAGACTCACGGGCAACCGGCATCACCCACCCGCTTGGGGAAAGAGATAAAGGTATTCGTGTATCGCCTGAGCAAACAACTGGAATTGTTGAAGAAAGTAGCCTGCTCCGGGAAATTCGGCGGGGCTACCGGAAACTTTAACGCCCATACCGTGGCTTACCCGGAGATCGACTGGACGGAGTTTGCCAATAATTTCCTGACGCGAAAGCTGAAAATAGAGCGGGAACAATACACCACGCAAATCTCGAACTACGACAACTTTGCCGCCGTGTTCGACAACCTGCGCCGTATCAACACGATAGTGGTTGATTTGGATCGTGATTTCTGGACGTATATCTCCATGACTTATTTCAAACAGAAAATCAAAGCGGGGGAAGTCGGTTCGTCCGCCATGCCCCACAAGGTGAACCCGATCGATTTCGAGAACTCGGAAGGCAATCTCGGTATGGCAAACGCTATACTGGATCACCTGAGCAATAAATTGCCGATATCCCGCCTGCAAAGAGATTTGACGGACTCTACCGTGTTGCGTAATATCGGGGTGCCTTTGGCTCACACGGTAATCGCGTTCAAATCAACACTGAAAGGATTGAATAAATTGATTATCAACAAACCGGCGATAGAGGCAGACTTGGAGGAAAACTGGGCTGTCGTGGCGGAAGCCATCCAGACCATCCTGCGGCGAGAGGCTTACCCGAACCCGTACGAGGCGTTGAAAGCACTCACCCGCACCAACAGTAAAGTGACACAACAATCCATTGCCGAATTTATCGATACATTGGACGTGTCCCCCGAGTTGAAGAAAGCATTAAAACAAATCACTCCCTCCAACTACACGGGGAGATTATAAACGGAATACATGCGCGATTTTATCCAGATACTGAAAAGATTTATTCCTCCTTACAAGGCAAGGTTAACCAAGAATATACTATATAATATATTGCACGCCATATTCGGTTCGATGTCATTCGTGATATTGATACCCGTTTTGGGCATCCTTTTCCGGACGGAATCCGACGTGAAGGAATTGCCTGAATTCGCGATGAATATGACCACGCTGAAAAATATCCTGTACTACTATGTCACGTTAGGACGGGATACGATCGGACCAGTCACCACGTTACTGGTCGCGGGAGGCTTCTTCGCGTTGGCGGCTCTCTTCAAAACCGGGTTTTCTTACATGGCTTCTTACGAGATTATCTTTATCAGGAACGGGGTTGTCCGGGATATTCGCCGCATGATTTACCGGAAGATTTTATCGCTCCCGCTCCCCTTCTTCTCGGAAGAACGCAAAGGGGATATCATTTCGCGCATGACGGGTGACGTGCAGGAAGTGGAAAACTCGATCATGAACTCGCTGGAAATGTTTTTCCAGAACCCTATATTGATATTGATTTACTTGAGCACGATGATTTTCATGAGTTGGCAATTGACCTTATTCGTACTGGTACTGTTGCCTGTCATGGGACTCCTGATCGGGAAAGTAGGTAAATCACTGAAGAAGAGATCGAAAGAGGGACAGGATAAAATGGGAGAAATCCTGTCCAATATCGAGGAAACACTCTCCGGTTTACGTATTATCAAGGCTTTTAACGCGGAGAAAAAGGTAGATCGGTCGTTCTCCAACTTGAACGAGGACTACCGCCGGATCATGAACAAATTGATGCGTCGGCGTTCACTCGCTCACCCGATGAGTGAATTTCTCGGAACGATCGTCGTGGTTATCGTGGTTTGGTTCGGGGGGTACCTTATCTTGAGAGATTCCCCGATCATGGAGGCTCAGGATTTTATCGCGTACATCGCGCTATTCTACTCTATCATCAACCCGGCAAAACAATTCTCCACGGCATTGTACAGTATACAGAAAGGACAGGCAGCCATGGATCGTATCGACCAGATACTTAACGCCGAATCCACGATAAAAGAGCCGGAGAACCCGAAGCCGCTGAAAGATTTTAACCGGCAGATTGAATACAAACACGTGAACTTTGCTTACCGTCAGGATCATCTGGTACTGAAAGACGTGACCTTAACCATCCCGAAAGGCAAGACTATCGCACTCGTGGGGCAATCCGGTTCGGGCAAGAGCACGTTTGTCGATCTTCTCCCCCGCTTCTACGATGTCGTGAAAGGAGAAATAACGATTGACGGTATAAATATCAAAGATACCTCTACTCAAAACCTGCGGGCATTGATGGGGAACGTGAACCAAGACCCGATCCTGTTCAACGACACGATATTCAACAACATCGCGTTCGGCGTGGAAACCGCCACTCCGGAAGAAGTGGAAAGAGCCGCCAAGATTGCCAACGCCCACGACTTCATCATGCAGACGGAAAAAGGTTACCAGACTAATATCGGTGACCGCGGCGGGAAATTAAGCGGCGGACAACGGCAGCGTTTAAGCATCGCGCGTGCCGTACTGAAGAATCCCCCGATCATGATTCTTGACGAGGCAACCTCGGCTCTGGATACCGAATCGGAAAAACTCGTGCAGGAAGCATTGGATAACCTGATGAAGAATCGTACATCCATTGTCGTGGCCCACCGCCTGTCGACGATCCGGAATGCAGACCTGATCTGCGTGTTCCACGAAGGAGAAATCGTCGAGCAGGGACGCCACGAGGAATTATTGGCACAGAACGGTATATACACGAAATTGTATAACATGCAAAACTTTTAGTCATGGGAATAGAAGCCAAGGTACTCGGGCAGCAAGTTGCCTACCCCACGGATTATTGCCCGTTGATTCTCGTTCCGGTTCCCCGTAGTCTGAACCGGGTGATATACGATATTCATCTCCCGGAAGAACTTTTCCGGGGATATGACACATGGCATGCTTACGAGGCAGGATTCTTAACCCAAAAAGGACTTCCCGTGTGCGGGGTGCTAAAGATCGTGTATTCGGCGGGCAGCCCGAATATAGTGGAGAGCAAGTCCTTAAAACTTTACCTCAATTCGCTCAACATGACCCGCCTCGGGGAAAACGTGGCGGAAGGGATTGACTTGTTTACCCGAATCGTGAAATCCGACTTGGAGCAAATTCTGGATACACGGGTAGATATTTCTTTCTTCCAACAGGAACCGGAAGAATTGTTTTTCGATTTCAACGGCTATGCCCTGCTGGAAAACGATAAAAACGCGGAAGACCTGTCATTCACGGAATACGACGAAACCCCGGCTCTTCTGGAAGAAAACACGCCCGGTGAAGGTGAAATAAAGGTTTGCAGCCATTTATTGCGCAGTAATTGCAAGATCACGAAGCAACCGGATTGGGGAAGCATCTATATTCGAATGAAAGGTTCCCGCCTGCCGAACAACGCTTCCCTGCTAAAATACATCGTTTCCCTGCGGAACGAGAACCATTTCCACGAGGAAATCTGCGAAATGACGTACAAACGCTTATGGGATAAATTCAACCCGGAAATACTCTCGATAACGTGTATTTACACCCGCCGGGGCGGTATAGATATTTGCCCGTCGAGGGCGAACAAAGTAGAGTACCTGCCCGAATACATCCATGATCCGGAGGTACTTACCCGTAAATTGATGAGACAGTAAAAAAGGGCTGGCTTAATGAGAATATAGCCAGCCCCGTGCAACCAGCTCTCATACCCGGATATTCTCGATAATATTCAGGTCTCTCAGCTCGTTTAATATTTCATGCGTAACTCCGGTAATTCGAACTCGTTTACCATGTGCCAATTTATACACGTACCACGGGGTGGTATTGTACTTCTTGGCCAAACTGAAGTAAACCAGCTTATTCTTTGATCTAAACACTTTTAATATAATCATACACATTTCATTTAAAATAACACGCTTATTTATAGTGCAAATACATCCATCTTACTCCCTCTCGCCAGTAAAACACCAATTCAAATAAATACTAAAAAAAGAAGGTTTTATGCGATAGCTTTTATCCATGATAACCGGACAGTACTTTGATTCCGCGTGTATCATTCTATGTTTTGGAAATGAAGTAATTAAATACTTTTGATGACTGTTTGTTTTTTTAAATAGAAATCTTATATTTGCAGTATCAATAAACGTTCGTTAAATAATATTCGAGAAGCCCCATTAATTGGCTAGTATTGAATATATTTACTATCTTCACCCCGTGAACATGAATTGAATAATATGCCTGACAAGAGTACACGCGAAGAATTCTTCCCGGAAGTTTACGAAATCGTGAAACAAATCCCTTTTGGAAAAGTGCTTACCTACGGCGGTGTCGCCCGGTTAGCGGGCAGACCTCAATACTCCCGAATGGTCGGGCAAGCCATGTTCAACGCCCCGGCTGACCTGCATCTTCCCTGCCACCGAGTTGTAAATCACAAAGGGGGAATAGCCCCGAACTGGCCGGAACAAAAGGAATTGTTGATTGAAGAAGGCGTAACCTTCAAGAAAAACGGGTGCGTGGACATGAAGAAACACCGATGGAACACGGAGCTGTTACTGGAGTGAACATTGTTCGCCTTCGGCGAGTTGCAGGTTGCTTCTCTAGCGTGCAAGACTGTATCTTAGCTCTCCCTCTGTTTATAGAGGGAGTACCCCGAAAGGGGGAGGGAGTTTTTTGATTCAGTGATTCAATAATTGTCGATTCCGTGATTTACGAAGCGTTGCTAGTGCGGCTGGAATCATTCAATCTAAAATCATTGAATCTCCTAATCAACAAACTCCTCCGTCTGCTTCGCAGCCTCCTCCTCTATAAACAGAGGAGGAGTTGGAATACTGTCATAAACGCTAGTGAAGCAACTTGCAACTCGCCGAAGGCGACTCTTCACAAGAAATTTATCAAAGTGTAATTTTGATTACACACACGTATTAATTAATTCCGTATTTTTGTCTAAAATTATACCATATAGCAGATGAAACTGAAAGCCATAATTAATCGAGTATTACCTTCCCGCAGGTGGAAGATAGTATCTATCGTTTTACTGGGAGTGATCAGCGGAAGCGGTATGCTATTCCTTTACGTGCTGCGGGCACACACCTATCTAAGTGACGATCCGTCAGCCTGCGTGAATTGTCATATCATGGCACCCTATTACGCCACGTGGTTCCATAGTTCGCACAGCCGCGACGCTACCTGTAACGATTGTCACGTACCACATGACAACTTCGTGAAGAAATGGGTATTCAAAGGAATGGACGGGATGCGCCACGTGGCGGTCTATCTGGCGAAAGGTGAACCGCAAGTATTGCAAGCCATTCCGGAGAGTTCAAAAGTGATCATGAACAATTGCATCCGTTGTCACACGCAATTAAACACGGAGTTCGTGAAGACAGGGCGCGTTGACTACATGATGGCACAAGTCGGTGAAGGCAAAGCGTGCTGGGACTGTCACCGGGATGTTCCTCACGGCGGGAAAAACAGTCTTTCCTCTACCCCGGCGGCACTGGTTCCTTACCCGGCATCCCCTGCCCCGGCTTGGCTAAAGAAATTAATGAAACAATAACAAACTAATTATATATGGAAAAGAAACTAAAATCATGGCAAGGATGGCTGTTGTTCGGGGGAACAATGGTTGTCGTTTTCATATTGGGATTGCTCGTTTCAGCACTTATGGATCGTCAGGCTGAAATCGTGAGCGTTTTCAATAACAAGAAAGTCGAGATAAAAGGTATTGAAGCACGTAACGAGATTTTCGGGGAAAACTATCCCCGTGAATACAACACGTGGACGGAAACAATCAAGACGGATTTCAAGAGCGAATTTAACGGGAACGAGGCAGTGGATGTATTGGAACAACGTCCCGAAATGGTGATACTCTGGGCGGGATACGCGTTCTCCAAAGATTATTCCACTCCCCGGGGACACATGCACGCTATCGACGATATGCGTCATACCCTCCGCGTGGGCAGCCCCATGACTGCCGAGGAAGGACCGCAACCCGCTACCTGCTGGACATGCAAGAGCCCGGACGTGCCCCGCATAATGGAGGCTATCGGGGTTGAAAACTTTTACAGCAATAAATGGGCTGCCATGGGAAGCGAGATCGTGAACCCGATAGGGTGTGCCGATTGCCACGAACCGGAAAACATGAACCTGCATATCAGTCGTCCGGCTCTGCGGGAAGCATTTGCCCGCCAAGGCAAAGATATTGATAAAGCCACCCCACAGGAAATGCGTTCTCTGGTATGCGCACAATGCCACGTGGAATATTATTTCAAAGGCGACGGCAAATACCTGACTTTCCCGTGGGACAAAGGTTTCACGGTAGAAGACATGGAAACTTACTATGACGAAGCGGAATTCTATGATTACATACATGCGCTCAGTAAAACCCCGATCCTGAAAGCACAGCACCCGGATTACGAGATCGCCCAAATGGGTATTCACGGGCAACGGGGAGTATCTTGCGCCGATTGCCATATGCCGTACAAGAGTGAAGGCGGCATGAAATTCAGCGACCACCATATCCAAAGCCCATTGGCAATGATAGACCGCACGTGTCAGGTTTGTCACCGCGAAAGCGAGGAAACCCTGCGTAATAACGTGTACGAACGCCAACACAAAGCCAATGAAACCCGTAACCGTCTGGAACAGGAACTGGCAAAAGCACACATCGAGGCAAAATACGCTTGGGACAACGGCGCTACCGATGAACAAATGAAAGAAAGTCTGAAATTATTGCGTCAGGCTCAATGGAGATGGGATTTCGGTGTAGCCTCTCATGGCGGTTCATTCCACGCGCCGCAAGAAATACAACGTATACTGGGTAATGGAGTTGACAAAGCGATGCAAGCCCGGTTGGCTATCTCTAAAGTATTGGCCAAGAACGGTCATTTGGAAAATGTTCCCATGCCGGATATCTCTACAAAAGAAAAAGCACAGGCATATATCGGGTTAGATATCAAGAAAGAAAAAGAAGCGAAAGAAAAGTTCATGAACACGATTGTCCCCCAGTGGCTCGCGAAAGCGAAGGAAAACGGGAGAGTAAGCATGTAAAATATGTATGTGGCAGAAACCTTGGGGATATAAAGAAGGATTCGCGATTTGCGGGGGATTGTTCCTCGTGGGAACTCTCCTGCAAATTGTTTTAGGTAAAGTACATTTGGATCTTTTAGCCTATCCGGTGAATTTAATTCTTGGATTGGTCTATCTCGTTTTAATTATCGCGGCTTCTCTTTTGTCCCGGAAAGTATATCTTTTCCGGTGGATGAGCGGTTATCAGGCGGCAGTGACTTCCATGATAGCCGCCGTGATCATCACTGTTATCATGGGGCTCACGTTGCAGGTCAACGAGAAAGTACACGTCACGGGAATTGCCGGTTGGCTCGGTTTTCATCAAATGCTGTCGGCGTGGTCATTTTCCTTGTTGCTGGTATGGTTCATCACGCTGTTGGGTATGGTAACATTGCGTCGTATCCGGCATTTCAAGCCAAGAGATATTCCGTTTATACTTAATCATATGGGACTCTTTCTAGCTCTCACGGGAGCCATCCTTGGAAGTGCCGATATGCAGCGGTTGAAAATGCAAACCAGCATCGGCAAAGCCGAATGGCGGGCTTTCGATGAAGACCGGAAACTGATGGAATTACCACTTGCCATAGAACTTCACGATTTCACGATTGACGAGTATCCCCCGAAACTGATGCTCATCGATAATGAAACGGGTAAGGTGATCCCCGAAAGAAAAGCCGAAAATATACTCGTGGAAGATTCTGTTTTATCGGGAGATTTAGAGGATTGGCATATCACCATTGAACAACGTTTGCCCTCGGCGGCAAGAGTCGCCACGGAAGACACGGTAAAGTACGTGGAATTTCATTCCATGGGAGCCGCCTACGCCTTGTACGCGAAAGCAGAGAATCGGCAAACCGGAGAACGGCAGGAAGGTTGGGTGAGTTGCGGCAGCTTCCTGTTCCCTTACAAAGCCATACGCCTGAACGAAAAAATGAGTCTGGTGATGCCCGACCGGGAACCCCGTCGTTTCGCTTCGCGAGTGACCGTGTACACGCGGAGCGGACGTAAAGACTCGGCAACGATCGAGGTAAACAAGCCCTATCAAATAGAAGGTTGGAAGATATACCAGCTAAGCTACGACGAGAGTAAGGGCAAATGGAGTGAAATCAGTATTTTGGAAATAGTCAAAGACCCGTGGTTACCCTTGGTTTACACGGGTATATGGATGATGATAGCGGGAGCCGTGTGCATGTTCACGATAGCCGGAAAAAGAAAGGAGGAAAACGTATGACGTGGGATCAATTTCCAATATTTGCCGTTATAGCTTTATGCTTCTGGGGAGCGGGATCGATAAGTGCATGGAAAGGCAGGCACCCGGGATTGACATTCGGGTGTACAATCACGGGATTGCTGGTGTTCTTCGCTTTTATCGTAAGCATGTGGATTTCACTGGAACGTCCGCCCATGCGTACCATGGGGGAAACCCGCCTGTGGTATTCGTTCTTTTTGCCCTTGGCGGGAATCATCACGTATGCCCGTTGGAAATATAAATGGATACTCACTTTCAGTACCGTCCTGTCCATCGTGTTCATCTGTATCAATATATTCAAACCGGAAATACATAACAAGACGTTAATGCCCGCCTTGCAGAGCCCGTGGTTTGCCCCTCACGTGATCGTTTATATGTTCGCCTATGCCATGCTGGGTGCTGCCGCGATCATGGCAATTTACTTGTTATGGTTCAAGAAAGAGAAAAAAGCCACACAACAGGAAATGGATCTCTGTGACAATTTGGTTTACGTGGGACTTTCTTTTATGACCTTGGGAATGTTATTCGGGGCGGTGTGGGCAAAAGAAGCATGGGGACACTACTGGAGCTGGGACCCGAAAGAAACATGGGCAGCCACGACATGGGTGTCCTATCTGGTATATATCCACTTCAGACTCCACCGGAACCGGAAACACAGAATGGCATTGAGTATATTACTCGTTTCGTTCGTTCTTTTGCAAATGTGCTGGTACGGCATCAATTACCTTCCATCCGCGCAAGGGGTGAGCGTTCACACGTACAATTTGGATTAGTTCACTCACGGGGAGTTTGCCTTCGGCAACTTGTAACTTGCCGAAGACAAACTTTTATTTATATTTGCACGGTAAACCAGTAATTCAATGGCAATGAATTTAATCACTTTCACAAAGGAACACGAAGAATTATTATTCCAAATCCCTCTCTTCCGGGATTTGCCTTCTCACATAAAAGATTCATTACTGGAACAATTGGATTATTCCGTTTACAATATCAGCAAAAACGAACAGATTGCCAAACAGAACACGATCTGCAAGAATCTTATGGTACTGCTGAAAGGGCGTTTGCGGGTAGACATATTCGACGCTTTGGGTAATGAAGTAATGATCGAGAATATCATTGCTCCCCGTGCGTTTGCCACACCACATTTATTCAGTGCCGACAGCCTGTTGCCCGCCACCTTCACGGTCGTGGAAGAAGGTATTTATTTCACGGTTACCAAAGCCTCGCTGTTTGAATTAATCAGCAAAGAACCGAGCATCTTGAAGAAATTTCTCCAGATAACGGGTAATTGCAACCGTTGTACCGTTTCCCGTCTTCGGGCTCTCTCCCAGAAAAGCGTGCGGGGACGTTTTATCACCTATCTCTTTGAACACGCCAAAGATGATAATAATAAAGTCCTGATCGAACATAATATCATGCAACTCGCCGAATACCTGTGCGTCACTCGTCCCGCCCTCTCTAAAGAAATCAACAAAATGATCAAGGAGGGAATGATTGCCATGGAGGGTAAACAGGTACAATTGATTGATTTCAACGGTCTTCAACTAGCCATCCTGTAAAGAAACGTTTATTTTCTTTCCAAAATATTCCGCGTATTAAAATATTATTGTAGCTTTGTCGTGAAATATTCTGAAGGGGTGCCTAAGAAGCAAGGGAAATTTCCCGACACTTCTGTCTGACTAAGACCATTAGCAGATGAAAACAACAGGCTGAGATTATACCCATGAACCTGATCCGGGTAATGCCGGCGTAGGGAAAGAGTTATAATACAAGTTGAATGCCGTTTTATAGAATCCCCTGAAGAAATGGAAAATGAAAAATTGAAAATGACAACCCATTTCGGGAATTAAAGTTTAATTCAATTCTTTCATTCTAAATTTAAAAATTAAAACGATGCAGATATTTATAAACGACAAAGTATTTGAATGCCCCGCCGGGGCTACACTTCCCGAAGTATTGGAAGCCAACGACATCAAAACGGAAAACATCGCCATTGCCGTGGATTTCTCCGTTATTCCCCGCCCGGATTGGAATAAAACCGTTTTACAGGACGGAAACAAAATCATTATCATTAAGGCGGTACAGGGAGGATGATTTGATTTTAGATTTATGATTTACGATTTTAGATTCCAAATATCATTAAATCGTAAATTATAAATCTGAAATTATAAATCTGAAATCATAAATCTAAAATATAAACATGGAACAATTTAAAATCTCAAGCGGCCCGCTACCGGGTTCCGAGAAAATTTACGTGAAAGGCGAGATGTTCGATATCAAAGTACCGATGCGTCGTATCGCCCTCTCCCCGACGATTGATATTGACGGGAAAAAAGTTGAAAACGAACCCGTTGTTGTTTACGACACATCGGGTCCTTATACCGATCCGGACTATAAAGTGGATCTGCACAAGGGATTGCCCAAAATCAGGGAACAATGGATTGCCGACCGGAATGATACCATAAAATTAGACGGTTTAAGTTCCGAGTACGGGCGGATGCGCCAGAATGACAAATCGCTGGACGCTCTTCGTTTCGAGCACGTGAACACTACCCCCAGAGTGGCAAAACCGGGGCATCGCGTATCACAAATGTATTACGCTAGACAGGGTATCATCACCCCGGAAATGGAGTTTATTGCTATCCGCGAGAACCAACTGGTCGATAAAATTAGGGAAAACTATAAAAAGGAAAAGGGGGAACCTTTAGGTGCTAACTTCCCGGAATATATCACGCCCGAATTCGTGCGCCAAGAAGTGGCTGCCGGACGTGCCATTATCCCGGCAAACATCAATCACCCGGAGAGCGAACCTATGATCATCGGACGTAATTTTCTCGTGAAGATCAATGCCAATATCGGTAATTCCCCGATTACCTCTTCCATATCGGAAGAAGTGGAAAAAGCCGCGTGGGCTTTCCGCTGGGGTGCCGATACGATCATGGATCTTTCTACCGGAAAGAATATTCACGAAACGCGGGAATGGATCATCCGCAATTCCCCCGTGCCCGTGGGAACAGTACCTTTGTACCAAGCATTGGAAAAAGTACGGGGCAAAGTAGAAGACCTGACATGGGAAATCTACCGCGATACGCTAATCGAGCAGGCAGAACAGGGCGTTGACTATTTTACCATTCATGCCGGATTGCGCTGGCATCATGTACCCTTGACGCTGAAACGCCTCACGGGTATCGTGTCCCGCGGAGGGGCTATCATGGCACACTGGTGTACCACGCACAAGCAGGAGAGTTTCTTGTACGATCACTTTGAAGATATTTGCGAAATACTGGCAAAATACGATGTCGGGGTATCTATCGGTGACGGGTTACGCCCGGGATGTATCGCCGATTCGAACGACGAGGCACAGATATCCGAATTGAAAACCTTGGGCGAACTCGCTCAGATTGCATGGAAACACGACGTGCAGGTTATTATCGAGGGTCCCGGTCACGTGCCGATGCAGAAAATCAGGGAAAACATGGATCTCGAACTTGAATATTGTAATGAAGCGCCGTTCTACACGCTCGGACCGCTTGTTACGGATATCGCTCCCGGCTACGACCATATCACCTCTGCCATTGGCGGAGCCATGATCGGCTGGTACGGTACCTCTATGTTATGCTATGTCACGCAGAAAGAACATCTAGGACTTCCCAACCGGGACGACGTGAAAGAAGGAGTGATCACCTTTAAACTCGCCGCTCATGCCGCCGATCTGGCAAAGGGACATCCGGCTGCCTATTATCGTGATTACGCCATGAGTAAAGCCCGCTTCGAATTCCGCTGGAAAGACCAGTTCCACCTTGCACTGGATTCTGAAAAAGCTCTCCGTTTCCACGACGAAACCTTACCCGCCGAAGGACACAAGGAAGCACATTTCTGTTCCATGTGCGGTGAACACTTCTGCTCCATGCGTGCAAGCGAGAAATTGAGAAAGAAAATGAAAGAATAAATGAGTTTATAAAGTTTATAAGGTTTGTAAAGTTCATAAAGTTATCCCCTTCACGGGGAATACTCTAAGACTAATTAAACAGTCGGAAAACTTTGTCCGAAGGACATCCAAAACCTTATAAACTTTATGAACCTTATAAACTTTATGAACTAACTACATGATAGTCGTCATTACCCCCCCTTACCGGATTCCGGATGAAGAAGTTATCGTGAATAGCCTCTTCAAGAACGGTTTGCACCTGTTGCATTTACGAAAGCCGGATGCAGAACGGGTTGTTTACGAGCGATTTATCCAGAAGATAGAACCTTGTTTCCGGGAACGCATCGTTGTACACGATCATTTTGATCTGGTAGAAGCATACGGACTGAGAGGGATTCATCTCAAGTCAAAGCAAGCGGAGCATTTCGGGGACAGGAAACGGTACGCG
Source organism: uncultured Butyricimonas sp. (assembly GCF_959596855.1). Lineage (NCBI taxonomy): Bacteria > Pseudomonadati > Bacteroidota > Bacteroidia > Bacteroidales > Odoribacteraceae > Butyricimonas > uncultured Butyricimonas sp. Next base: position 16,182 of record NZ_CAUFYA010000027.1, on the reverse strand, counting down.
CATGTCAGCGTATCGTGCCACTCCTTTGAAGAGATCGCGACATTGCCATTCACTCCCGATTACGTGTTTTTAAGCCCCGTGTTTGACAGTATTTCCAAACAGGGGTACAAATCCGTGTTTACACCTGACATGCTGAAGGAAGGATTAAAAAAGACCTCTACCCCCGTGATTGCCTTGGGGGGAATTAGCGCGGATAATGTAACCACTTGCCGGAAATTAGGATTCCGGGGAGTCGCTCTGTTGGGATACCTTTGGGATACCCCTTCGGAAGCTCTCTCCCGCTTTCTGAAAATCTTTCCCGACGAAACGTTAAGCATCGCCGGATTCGACCAGAGTTCCGGTGCGGGAGTAACTGCCGACATCAAGACCTTTGAATGTTGCCGGGTATATGGATTAGGAGTTGCAAGCGCGATCACGTTCCAAAATCAGAACGAGTACCTTGGGACAAAATGGATATCCCCGGGGGAGATTATCCACCAGTGTGAAGTATTGTTCCGTGAATTTACCCCGGCATACGTCAAAATCGGGTTGATCGAAAACTTTGATTCTTTGGCACAAGTAGTGGATTACCTCACAACCGCTTTGCCAAAAGTGAAAATCATCTGGGACCCGATTCTGAAAGCAAGTGCCGGATTCCAATTTCATAACGGGGAAAACATGGAAACGATACAAAATATCCTCGGCAAGATATATTTACTTACCCCGAATAGAAACGAACTGGAGATTCTTTTCGGCAATAACTTGGAAGCAGAAGGATTGCAAAGAATTGCCAAACAATTGCATACCAATATTCTCTGGAAAGGCGGACACAACACGGAAGCGTTGGCGTCCGATCGTCTGATCACGGGAGAAGAGATATATACTTTCTCCGTCGCACGGGGAAAGCACGGCAAACACGGCACGGGTTGTGTCCTTTCCTCCACCGTTACCTCCTACTTGACTCTCGGGTATTCTTTACCTGAAGCCTGTCGTCTGGGACAACGCTATGTATCCGATTTTATTCGGGGAAATGACACGAATTTGGGTATACACAGCCGGATACACGCAACTGCTACAACGAACCTGCACGAAATTCCGTTGCAGTACATCACGGATCACAAGGAGGGAACGCCTATTCCCGAACAAGTGGAAGCCGTGTGCAAAGGCGGTTGCCGTTGGATACAATTACGGATGAAAGAAGTGTCGAGAGAGGAATTTATCCGAACCGGGAACGCCGTGAAAGAAATTTGCCGACGTTACAATGCTTTATTCCTGATCAATGATCACGTGGATATCGCCATCGAACTGGATGCGGACGGGGTACACCTCGGTAAGGAAGATATGAACCCACTGGAAGCCCGTAAAATACTAGGTTATTCAAAGATTATCGGGGGAACATGCAACACGTTTGACGACGTGGCGGAGCGCTATCGTCAACAAGTAGACTATATCGGTCTGGGACCGTTCCGGTTTACTTCCACGAAAAAGCGTCTAAGCCCGATACTAGGATTGGAAGGTTATCAACAAATCACGGATAAATGCCGGGAAGCAGGTATTCATCTCCCGATACACGCTATCGGCGGCATCCGGGAAACAGATATCCGTCCGATTTTAGACACGGGAGTAACAGGTATCGCCCTCTCCTCTTTACTGAAAGACAGCGACGATATCACGGAAAAGACAAAAGAAGTTTTGTTACAATTGAAAACGAATTAATTGACGATTTATGAATTACGATTTACGATAAAAAAAATGGCGACAAGTGCAGTTGAAATCATAAATCTTAAATCATAAAATCAAGAAATCTAAAATTAATATGGAACCATTAAAGATTGCAGACAAGGTATTCACTTCACGCCTGTTCACCGGAACCGGTAAATTCGCGTCAAATCAGATCATGGAAGATGCCATACTGGCGTCCGAATCGCAACTCGTGACAGTCGCACTGAAACGAGTAGACATGGAAAGCAAAGAAGACGATATACTCGCCCACCTTAAAGCACCCCATATCACGTTATTGCCCAATACATCCGGTGTGCACACCGCCAAAGAGGCAGTGTTCGCCGCACAGCTGGCAAGAGAAGCTCTCGGTACCAATTGGTTGAAACTGGAAATACATCCCGATCCGAAATACCTTCTCCCCGACCCGATTGAAACCTTGAAAGCCACGGAAGAATTGGCTAAATTAGGATTCATCGTTCTACCCTACATTCAAGCCGATCCCGTGTTATGCAAGCATTTGGAGAACGCCGGAGCCGCAACGGTAATGCCCTTGGGAGCTCCTATCGGGACAAACAAAGGTTTGGTTACCCGTGATCTGCTTGAAATCATTATCGAGCAAAGCCGGGTACCCGTTATCGTGGATGCGGGAATCGGGGCTCCTTCACACGCTGCCGCTGCCATGGAAATGGGAGCCTCTGCCGTGTTGGTGAACACCGCTATTGCCGTATCCCCCAACCCGGTAGAAATGGGACGAGCCTTCAAACTGGCTGTTGAAGCCGGACGCATGGCATTCGAGGCAAAATTAGCCAAGCAATACCGCCACGCGCAAGCCAGTTCTCCACTAACGGCATTCTTGGACTAAACTGCCTGTGGTGGGTTATAATTGCCTTCAGCAAGTTGCAGGTTACAGGTTGCATTTGCTTTCAGCAAATTGCAAATTCACTTTGCCAGTGACATCAATTACAACTTGTAACTTACCAAAGGTAAATGTAACTCGCCAAAGGCGAATGTAACTTGTCGAAGACAAATGCAACTTGCTAAAAGCAAATTTAACCTGTAACTCGCCAAAGGCGAACATAAAAAAAATGAATACATTCTACGATACAATTAAAACCTACGACTGGGATGATGTAAAACAAAGCATCATGGATAAGTCGAAAAACGACGCGATTGCCGCCATAAACAACCCGCATCGCACGTTAGACGATTTTATGGCACTCATTGCACCCTCCGCCACTCCTTTATTGGAAGATATGGCTATCGAAGCGCAACGCCTTACACTAGAAAGGTTCGGGAATACCATCCAATTATACATTCCCCTTTACGTTTCCAATTATTGCACGAACTTTTGCGTGTATTGCGGATTTAACCATGATAATGAAATTCATCGCAAAATGCTTACCTTGGACGAGGTTAAGGCTGAAATAGACGTTATCGCCGATTGGGGTTTCAAGCATTTATTACTCGTATCGGGAGAAGCACCCGCCGTTACGACCGTGGATTATTACGAGGAAGTAATCCGTACCGTACGCGACAAATTCTCACAAATAGCCATAGAAGTACAACCTCTCGACACGGCAGACTACGCCCGCCTGCATGAAGCCGGACTTAGCTTTGTCTGCGTGTATCAAGAAACGTATAACGAGAAACAATACCCGCTTTACCACCCGAAAGGAAGAAAAGCAAACTATCGTTACCGTTTGGAAACTCCCGATCGAGCTTGCTCGGCAGGTGTACAAAAAATGGGAATCGGGGCGTTACTCGGGTTGGAAGACTGGCGCACGGATGCCTTCTTCACCGCCTTGCATCTAAAATACTTGGAAAAGAACTACTGGAAATCCAAGTTCTCGATCTCCCTGCCCCGTTTGCGCCCGCACGCGGGAGCTTTTATGCCGAAAGACCCGATCAACGATCGCCAAATGGTGCAACTGATCTGCGCGTACCGCTTGCTAGATCAACAGGCAGAAATCTCCATCTCCACGCGGGAAAGCCGGAAATTCAGAGATCACGTGATGCACTTGGGGGCAACCTCGATGAGCGCGGGATCAAGCACGGAACCCGGCGGGTATGTCGTTCCCCACAAGGAACTGGAGCAATTTGCCATTAACGATGACCGTAGCCCGCAAGAAATGGTGGAAGCCATTAAGGCACAAGGCTATGAACCGGTGTGGAAAGATTGGGATGCATGGATGTAGTCGAGAGCGGGACACTCTCTTGAATTTCATAACTAATTTTAACATTTATAGTATCACGTTTATTCTCCTCCTTTTGTTACGTTTGTCTTTTTAAACGTCAAAAACTAAATCAATTATGGTAGTTGCGTATTTACGAGTCAGTACTAACAAACAACACCTGGAAAATCAGGAGGAGGAGATTAAGAAATTTGCATCCAGCCGAGGTCTTGATATTGATAAATGGTACCACGACGTAGTCAGTGGTAAAGTTAGCAGTAGTGACCGGAAACTCGGTGATCTTCTTGAATCTTTGCAAGAGGGTGATTGCCTTATCGTCACGGAAGTATCGCGCTTGAGCAGGACATTGATCGATATCATGAATATCATCAATACCTGCATCCAGCGCAAAATTGTTCTTCACAGCACGAAAGAGGGATACACTTTCGAGAATAACTTGAATAGCAAAATCTTGGGGTTTGCCTTTGGGCTTGTGGCTGAAATCGAGCGTAATCTGATCTCCATCCGCACGAGAGAAGCTTTGGCAGTCAGGAAAGCGGAAGGCGTTAAACTGGGACGCCCGTACGGGAGTTGCCCGCAGTTAAACGTGTTAATCCAGAACAAGGATAAAATCATTGAACTCATGGATAACAGCGTCCCTTACAAGAAAATAGCCAAAAAATACAAGGTCTCCATCTGTACCGTCAATCGTTTCGTGAAGCAACACATTAACGAGAGAAATAATTAAAAGACAAATAGAACAAATTTAGAATTAAAGCGATAGAATATGTCATTAACCTCTAGAGAAACGGAACGTTATAACCGACATATAATTCTTCAAGACATTGGAATTCAAGGACAAGAAAAAATTAAAGATTCCCGTGTACTGGTAGTCGGTGCCGGGGGACTCGGTTCTCCCGTGTTATACTACCTTGCCGCCGCCGGCATCGGGCACATCGGAATCATGGACGACGATACGGTATCGGAATCCAACCTGCAACGACAGATATTATACGACACGACACACGTGGGGACAGCCAAGGCAACCGTTGCAGCCGCTAAATTAATTCAATTAAATCCTTTTTGCAGGATTACACCATATATCACCCGATTAACTCCCGACAACGCGCTCGATATCATCACCAATTACGATGTCGTGGTCGATGCCACCGATAACCTTTATGCCCGCTACGTCATAAACGACGCCTGCGTGCAACTGCATAAACCGTTCGTTTACGGTAGCATTCGCGAGTTCGAGGGACAACTCTCTGTTTTTAATTATCACGACGGTCCGACTTACCGGGATCTGTTCGAGTACCATGATGCCGTGAAGGACTTCTCGCAACCCCTAGGGGTGATCGGTGCCCTTCCCGGCATCATCGGTTCTCTCCAAGCCAACGAAGTAATAAAAGTCATTCTGGAAAAACCCGGTGTCCTTTCCGGCAAACTACTCGCCATCGATATCATGAACAACACGTATCTCACGTTCACCATTCAAAAGAAAAATGAACCCGCCCCGGGGATGTATGATTTATAAATGCTTTTATAATTATATCACATAATATCACAATTATTACAACACTTAGCGTTAAAAATAGCTACACCATCAGGCATCAAAGGAGTGGAAAAGGGGCGGAACACGGGTAAGCGACCTTGTATCTATTAATAAATGTTAATTAATCAACACAACTAAACCACTATACATCAACATATTAACAGAGAAACACAAGGGGTGTTCCAGTATCGTGTACTGGTGGTGTTCCGGTGGTGTACCGGTGGTAAACGGTATATACCGGTACACCACCGGTTCACGACACGTTAAACACTCGTTAACAATACAAGGGTTCCCCTGACGAGCCCGTGGAATAGTCTAATCGTTCTATTATTGGAAGATGAAATCACCTCCCTCTCCTCCTGATCCACACGAAAATAGCCAATAGCAATAACCCGGCAGGTACAATCCACTTGAACGCGATCTCCGTCACTTTCACCCCGGTTTTACCGAGGAACAGTTTATTATCTATCGCTTTCGGGCGACGCACGTCTACCGGGGCTTCACCGTCGGACAGCCACTGGAAGGAACCGAGAATGATATAGAAATTGCCGTTCTCCATTCCCTCGCGGGGCTTGAATAATTCCGCGTTGCCGATACAATCGGCGTCACCGAGAATCACGATCTTCTGTTCGCGCTCTCCCAGCGGACGGGATAATCCCAAAAGCGTCGTGTATTGTTGTTCCTTCTCCCCTGCCGCCGGATTATAACGCACCGTATCATCAATGAAATTCACGGTTTCCAGTTCATTCCACACTCCCGTGGAATCCGTCAATAACATCGGCGTAACTTTAAACCCCTTATCTACCGTGTATCTCAACCCGGTAGCACCCGGCATCATGGCACACATGCGCCACTCGATCATCGTCCCGAAGAAATACGATAATTCCCGTGCCTCCTCTGTCGGCCATGCCAGCACTAGATCGGGCTGATAATCCTCTGTCGGTTTCACGAGTACTCCATCCGTGAACTCCACACCAAACTGCCGCACCAGAGGATTCATCCGTGCTTGTCCGCCCGCCTCTCCCGCGATAAACAAATTGCCTCCCCGGTCGATATATTGTTGTAGACGTTCCATTTCCGGCTCGCTCAAAGGTTGCTGCATGTCGGCTATCACCAGAATATTGATCCGCTCGGGAATATTCCCGTCCAATGTTACTTCTTGAACATCAAAACCTTGATTCAGCAAGGCATAGCGGAAACGCTTGTTTTGAGCAAAGCTGGCATAATCCCGATCCCGGTAGCGGCTGATACTTCTCTCGCCGTGTCCGGTGAGAAAACCCACGGTAGGCAACTCCATCACCATACGTTTGAACGCGGCGGAAATCTCCGCCTCCGACGGATCTCTCATCATATCGTCGAACTGCCGCAGGAACATCTTCTCCCCGCTTTCCCGTTCCACCTGCCGCACGAACCGGTTGTCCTCCGGCGACAGGTCAATCACCTGCTTGATCTGCTCCGGGGTCAAGTATCTCGACAACTTGATCTTGAACGACGCGGCAATCTGTTTTGCCCTTCTCTCCATCGGCAATTCAGACAAAAAACCTCTCTGTTTCGTGTTCTGAACCGAATCGTAATAATACACGTATTTCATCTTGATCTCCGGCTTGAACCGCAGGTATTCACGAAATTGGTACGCGTCATTATTCTGGTAACGAGGGAGTGCCTTCATGAAGTCCTCATCCAGCAAATTACTGTACGTGGTGATCGTGAGTCCGCCCTTCAGCTTCTTCACAATTTCCTGACTGTTAGGCGTCAACGTTAAACTATTCTCCCGTGTCGTGTCGATATACCCCATCAAGGCGGGACGGGAACTCACGTAAGCCACCATCGCCATGATAAGGAAAACACCCGCGTACTTCGCGAAATTCCGCACCCATGAACTCTTCTGCACGCGGGAAGACAGGCGCACGATAGAGAACCACACGCACATGGCGGGGAACATGATGAAATAAGCGATCTCCTCGCTGCAAATCATCCCGCCTATAAACGTTCCGGCATGCCGCGGAAGTGACAACCAAAAAGTGACGTCGCGAACGAAATCAATATCCTGCCAGATACGGTCTATGAAGTTCAAGAAAGTCAAGAATACTAAAGTCGCCACTGCCGCAATAATCTGGTAAGAAGTCAGCGTCGAGAAAAACAACCCGACGGCTGCATAAGTACATATCAAAAGGAAAAGACCGAGTATCCCGGTAAGAATCTGCAATACATCAAAGTTCTCTACCGCGAACAGACTGAATATCACGTACACGATAAAAATAGATACCAACACGAGCGCGAAAATCACCATGGACAAGTATTTACCCAAGATAATCTGCGCGTTCGTCATCGGCGACGAGTACAAAAGTTTCATCGTTCCCCCGGCAAGATCTTTGCTTACCAATCCCATCGTCAGTAAAGGGATGTACAAGAAAAGATAGTTCTGCACCTCGTAGAAAAGGCGACCGAAAATACTGGAACTGATAAACATGGGATCGTACCCCATCGCTTGCTGTTTCTCGATCATCGTGACGGAACCCGTGAAAATCAAACCACATTGAAAAGTAAATATGATCAACACCAACCAAGCTATAGGCGAGTAAAACAACATCTGTAACTCGGTTTTCGCTATTTTATATATCATTCTCATAATCTAAATTTTAAGTATCAACGTCCCCGGCGCCGAAGCCATATCAAGATTCCGGCAAACGCGAGTATAACGGGAATAACTACCATGAACACGATCTTCCATACCTCCATGGCAGACTCGCTAACATTCAATTTCCTGTCTATCGGCTCCGCACGGGAAGTATTCACGGGCAATTCCTCGTGTGACAACCAGTAGAAACCGGAACGAGCCAACTCGTAATTAAAATTGCGAACTTCCCGCCTGCCCGTGGCAAATTCCCCGTTACTCAAGCAATCCGTGTTGCCGGAGATAACTACACGTTGTTGCTTGCCGTTCACGTCGCAGCTCAAAGCTATTACCGTGGCGAAAACTCCGGCACGGTCACTCGCTTCCGGTTCATAAACAATCGAATCACGCGTGAAGTCCGCACCCCGTGTCCTATTCCAGCATCCCACCGTGTCGGTGGTAAACAACGGCGTGACCGTCACCCCCTCGACGGGAGTGTATTCCAAACCGACGCAGCCCGGCATGGCAACGCAGCCCTCGTATATCCGGATTATATCCAACCCCGGCCATAATTTTATTCCTTCTTTCGTCGGTAAAGCCTGTATCAGGTCAGCCTGAAGATCTTTTGTCGGTTGCACCAGCTGCCCCGGCATAAAGCGGACACCGAACCGCTCGACAAGCGGGTTCATCAGTTCCTGTCTTCCCGGCCCGCCGAGTATAAAGAGATTGCCGCCCCGGTCAACGAAGGCGTCCAGATGCACTTTTTCACGCTCGCTCAAAGGCGACCTTAACTCGGAAATCACCAGTATATTGATACTGTCCGGGATAGCCTGATCCGCTCGCACTTCCTCTATATCGAACCCCTGATTCACCATAGAGCTTCGAATATTCCTGTCGCTGGAAATACGCTTGTATTCCCGGTCGGCTTCCCGGTTGATATCGCGTTCACCATGCCCGGTAAGGAAGCCTATCGTCGGTACGTCCATCACCAGACGTTTGAATGCGGCGGAAATCTCGCCTTCCATCGGGGACTCCTTCCATCCCCCGTGATAATAGAAACGTAAATAAGACTTTTGCCCGTTCTCCCGTTCGATCACGCGTATTGTCTTGTTGCCCTCCGCGCTCAAATCCTCTATTTTCTTCATCTCCTCCGGCGACAGGAAAATAGAGAAAGGAATCCCGTAATTGTCACATATCCGTTCTGCCCGTTCTCTGTCGTTCAAGTCGGGATACTGCTCGTCCAGTTCCTCGTTACCCGCGTTGTCATAGAAATAAACGTAACGCAACTTCATATCCGGTTTAAAACGCACGTAATCACGGAAATTGCCCATGTCATGATTAATATGATCGGGCAGCGTGCTCCAAAACTCCTTGTCAAGCACATTCGTGTAAGTCGTGATCTTCACCTTTCCGTCAAGTAACTTCACGATATTCTGGCTTCCCTCGCTCAGCGTATTTCCCTTCGTTCTCGTGGCATCGTAATACGACATCAGCATCGGGCGGGAACTCAGATACCCCAATCCCATCGCCAACACGAATACACCAAGGTAGGCGCCCCAGCGGACTGTCCATCCCCGCTTCTGCACCCGGTTGATCAACCGGAGCGTTGTCCATGTCAAGAATATAGCGATCACGATCAGGAAATAAAGCACGTCTTCGCTGCATATTAACCCGTAAATAAACTCGAACACCCTGCCCCGGATTGAAAGCCAATAAGTGATATCCCGCACGAACTCGTAGTTCTGCCCCACGTCGCCCACGTAATTGAACAGGATGAGAATCATCAAAGTACCGAACACCGCCACCACTTGATAAGAAGTCAGACTGGAAACAAACAACCCGATAGCGGCATAAGCGCACAACAAAAGGTAAAGTCCCAGAATACCCGTCAACACGTAAGGAATATCTATATTCTCGATCGTGAACAAACCGAATATCACGTAAAACAATATCACGCCCATCATCGCCAGCCCGAATACCATCAAAGCCATGTATTTACCGGCTACCACCTGAATATTGCGTAAAGGTGCCGACTGCAACAACTTTATTGTCCCCCCGTTCAAGTCGCGACTGATCATATTCATCGTCAACAAGGGAATATACAAATAAAGAGAGCCTTGTATCGACTCCATTAATCCCGCGAACACGCTGCCCGTCACTCTCCACATCTCGTATCCCATCGCTTGGCGTACCACGATTCCCTCCAACGAATCAGAAATAGTCATTCCGACCTGATAAGCGAACACGACCAGCAACAACCACGCCACGGGCGAGAAGAACAAAGATTGCAATTCCATCTTTGCTATTTTAAATGCCATCTTCATAAATTCTCGATTTTAATGTTTCTTACTCTTGGCGGACAACTCGGCGAACACGTTATCCATAGAACTCTTCTCGGCACGAATCTCCAGCAATTGCCAGTTGCGAGCCACGCTTGTTTCCACGATCTTGGTGATCGCCTCGCGGGAGTCCGAGAAATTTACCCGGTAATTCATGCCACCCGTGTTCTCGGCATCCACCACCCCGGGCAATACCTTTAGTTCCTCCGCCGAAGGCATTGACGCCAAAGTCACGAATATCGTGCTGGGAACAATATAATTGTCAAACTCCTCCACCGTGCCGGAAAAGACTACCTGTCCTTCCTCGATCATCCGTATATAATCACACGTCGCCTGTACCTCCGACAGAATGTGCGTCGATAGAATCACCGTTCTATCCTCACCGATCTCTTTTATCAAGTGGCGTATCTCTATGATCTGATTCGGGTCCAAACCGTTCGTCGGCTCGTCCAGCACCACGAATGCCGGATTGTGAATAATCGCCTGCGCGATACCCACCCGCTGCTGGTAACCGCCCGACAAGTTACGAATCAACCGCTTCCGGAAATGGCCTACCCCACAACGTTCCATTACACTTTTCACCGCTCCCGCGACTTCGTCTTCCGGAATACGACGGATATTCGCCGTGAACGCCAGAAACTCCTCCACCGTCAAATCACCATACAACGGGGGTTTCTGCGGCAGGAAACCGATATGCTTTTTTGCTTCTACCGGATTGTCACGCATGCTCACGCCCTTGATGTAAACGTCCCCCTCTGTCTGCTTCAACACCCCGCACATGATATTCATCGTGGTTGATTTCCCCGCCCCGTTAGAACCGAGCAAACCATAAATTCCATTTTCCGTTATCTCGAAATTAATATCCCGGATAGCCCATTGAACACTGTATCGATGAGACAGATGTTCTACTTTTACGATTGATTTTTCCATACAATATTGTTTTGAGTAAAAAATTATCACACTTTTTTCCACACGTATAGAATACCCGAAAACAAAAATGGTACTATCAATATCGGTATTAAATCAAAACCGGGAGCAATTTATTTATCTCAAATCTGAATTCATTTTCACAATACAACACCCCTCGTTACCATATAGTCGATAGACAAAGGTCGTGCCAGACAGACACGACCTTTCAAACACAAAAACATTTTATATCTATTTGAAAAACTTATTCAATTTAATCAATAATCCCTCGTAATACGCCTTATCATCACGGTGAGCCGTGGCAACTTTTCCTTTTACCAAATCACGCACTTTTCGTAGCATCACGATATTATAGTACCCGAGTTCACTGATAGCGTCCACGAAAACCGTATTTTGAAACGGTGATACATAACGTCCAAAATTATTATCAAACAAGGCACGTGCCACGGAACCCTTCCCGTAACGTGCTTCAATTTGCTGCAACTGTTCATACCATATTTTTGATACTCCGGATTCATCCAAACCATAAGCTCGTATCTCATCCAAAGAAGGTAATGGCGACATTTCCGACGGGACGAAACGCGAATCGTTCGTCAAAGCAGCCATACTCCCTCCACCACCGGCACTAAATCCGGAAAGCAGAAATGCATTCTGTAAAGCTTTTTCGGTTGTTGTTAATTTCCGTCCTTGTATTGTAGGGGCAAATATCTTCAAGTATAAATCATCGTAATATTCCCGAACCGAGTAAGGCACTTTTTCTTTTGAAACGTGCGAAGAGAGGGTTACATTCGTTGCCAATGTCGACAAAAAGGAATATGAAACCCGATTAATTATATTAGCTGATGCACTTATATCCAAATCAAATTTATCGGATAATTGCGGGGCATTAATCCATTCACTGTGAAGTAACTCGTTTATTACCCAAGCTAATGATTCTTTTTGTTTTTTGCGATCCAATGCCCTTACCGGCTCCCCGTCCGTCCCGTCTTTCACTTGTGTCAGGTATATACCTCCTACCTGATACAATACGTTCATCAAATAACGGAAATATTGTTGCTGAATCTGCAAATAAATCCCGGAACGATATCTCAAATCCTCGTCGTCCTTGATCCATTCATTCATATTTTCAAGAATATACTTTAAATTCTTGATACCGTACGTTCCTGCCTTTACGGGATCGTCACCCAAATCCTCCTCAAAAGCACTGGGGTCGTAACGATTACCTATCTGTTGCCGTCCATAACGATAGTAAGGATCTCCCGCTTTCTCGTCAATCCATTTTTCAGCGATAGCGGCTTCTTCCCACATATCCTTGGCTTGAGGAATCGGACTATACAACCACTTGATAACATACTCGTCATACACGCCCAGCCCCGGGGGTGTCAATTTCACCCCTTTGTCACCGGGTTGCGCCACGTAATTAAAACGAGCGTAGTCCATAATGGAAGCCGTCGTCCCGTATTCACGAGTGAAACTTGCCGAACGTAAAGAATCCACCGGTATAGCTGCCGACCCTGCCATATTGTGCATCAATCCTAACGTGTGCCCGATCTCGTGGGCGATCACGTAAGCTATCGATTCGTCCATAACATCCTTCGGCATCTTTTTCGCCCGAACTCTGGAATCTACCTGTGCGGTCTGCACGAAACGCCAATTATTAATCAACTGTATAATATTATTATAGACGATAACCGAAGCGTTAACAATCTCTCCGGTTGTCGGATCCACCCAAGAAGGCCCCATAGCATTAGCGTCCGGAGTAGGCAAATAACGCAAGCAAGAATATTTCAGGTTATCCGGATCAAAACTCGGGTCATTCACGGGGAAATCACGAACTTGAATCGCATTCTTGAAACCGATCTTCTCGAAAGCTTGATTCCAGATCAAAACACCCGCTTTGATCGGTTCTCTCCACTCATCGGGAAAAGCGTCATCCACGTACCACACGATCGGCTTCACGGGTTCCACCAACTCACCACGCTCCCACGCCTTGATGTCTTTCGGTTCTAAACGCCAACGATTAGCTAGATTATATAAACGTAATCCATCCTCTGTCTGCGAAATTTCTCGAAAGGGAAGAGTCCCGTTTTCGTGACTACCGTTATAAGTCGGAAATATTCCTACACGAGAATCTTGAACACGAGGATTCATTTTCTTTTCCGGTAATAAAAGCATTGAGATAACCGAACGGGTTGAAACTTTTCCCAAAGACGCTTTAAAAATAGCGAACTCCATACCGATCTGCACCTCTTGGTTTATCTCCACGGAAACATTATCCTCGAAAGCTTTTACTTTCCCGAAGAACGAGGATTCTTTCATAAGGGTATTTTTAAACATACCGGTATATCCTTCAGGAGAAAGTTCCGGGTTATTATTTAAAAGTTCCGTCACGTCAATTACCACCGCCGTGCTATCGATATTATAAGCCGCAACAGGGAAACGCTTGTATAAACGCGGGATGAAATTTCTTTCCACAGCTTTACGAGCCCAAGCCTCATCCGTGCCTCGTGAATAAGCAACATTCTTCTTATTAAAGAAAACAGTAGAATCCTGTATCACGACTTCCAGCAACATCGGGTTCTGATACTTGAATCCCAAATTCACGAACATCGGTTCGGAAGTTGCCGATACTGTACCTCCCAACAATACATCCCGTCCCATGTATTTTAACGGATATTCGAAATAAATCTTACCTCCAATCTTATGTACGGTTACAAAATCACCTTTAGCAGTCACGACATTAGATTTTTTTAACAACTCATCATACTTACTTTTCTTTTTAACTACCTCTTCACTTTTTTGTTCTGTTTTGTCTTTTTTCCTCTTTCTATCTGCCCCCAATGTAAGCATACAAGGAGCCATTATTGCTAGTATTAGCAATAGCACGTAAAATTTTCTCATTTCCTAAAATTTAAGATTTAAACATACAATGATTTATTTCCAATATATCATAGAAACACATTACTATTCGGTTACCGCATTTGCATCCCCAATCTTCTGTATATCAAAATTGAACTTCTCTAAAAAATAATTCCTCAGAATATCATATTTCTTTTTTACCAGAGGATACGTCAAATCTTCAGCCCACTCCTCCGAAGTCCGGTTGCGCATTCCACTTAAAAAAGCATCCAGATCGGCACTTTCACTTAGAGTTGAAGAAGGCCATGGGTCTTGCGTACTCCATTCCGTACCTTTGCTATCAGCAACAAAACCTCTCTCTCGGGCATAATTCCAATTCGTTGGATCAGAACTAGCCTTACCGTAATAATTACTTACACCATAAAACTCCCCGGGAATATCAAATTTTGAAAGCCAACTTCCCCAAAGTTTGGATTGTAAATCATTTTTAAAAGCAACCTTATCCGCTTGAGTCATATTCTTCACCTCCTCCGAACAATGACTGACGACCATTTGAGTCTGAACAACACGGCTATTCATCATCGTTTCAGCTCCCGTGAAAGACACATATTTCAAGGTTGAGGTCAGAAATATCTTGTAAGGCATGAATTTCTCATGAAATTCTGCCGGATAAAATCTAAACCAACATTCTCCCAATAGATCCAAAACATTTCCCGCGTATAGCGGATTCGGCTGAGTATACTCGTAATCGCCCCAAGTATTATTCACGTCCACCTGCAACCATTTCAAATCCGCTTCTATATACTCGTACAAAACAAACGTCCCGTATTTATCATGCAAATCCACGATACGGTCATCCGCGGGAGAATTTCCTTGCGGTAAAGTATATTCCTGTGTCAACGAAGGTATTTCCCCCAACTTGCTATCCTCGGCACAAGCCAACATTCCCAGTGCCACAAACATCAACCAATATATCTTTTTCATACTACATCATTTTTTTAATCTTGTCATTCTTCAACCCCCGATCTCTTGGGTTCGTAAGCCGAAGCATTTTGCTCCAGTCTAACGTTATTTCGTATTGCCTCATTGGGTAGAGGAAGCGTGTACAACGGGTCTTTCTCACGCAACGTGTATATTACCCACGGATCGCTTTTTCGATAACGATATCTATGTGTAATAGAAGGCATCCCATAACGACGTAAATCAAACCACCGTTGCTCGTCAAAACACAATTCCAAACGTCGTTCCAAACGTACTTCCTCCAACAAATTTGCCGGGACATTCTCTATATTCGTGTATCCCGTAATCCGGTTACAGCGCACCTCGTTCAAATCCGCCAAAGCCTCACCCGTCATCCCCTTTTGCACGTAAGCTTCCGCACGATTCAAATAAGCTTCGGAAATCCGAACCGTATTCACGGGAGTAGCGGATCCACTCATCCAATCATAATCCTTTTTTAATAAACGATTGGTCGAATATTCGCCCATATCAAACCACATCCCGGGTCGACAATCATTTTTATCATACCTTGAAAGAAGATCAGCCGAGGGACCAAAAAACTGGATATTCACTCCGACACCATAAATCCATTCTACTTCCGAATGATCGTAAGAACACATGAAAAAGTTACTCCCGCTAAATTTCGTGTAGTCGGTCAAGCCTTCGGAATATTGAATAGCTTTATTCGCTGCCACGATCACGCTATCCCATCGTTCCATATGTAAATATACCCGGGATAACAAGATATTAACCGTCGGTAAATTAATACGGTAATTTCCCCTTCGTTTCGGGTATTTTTCAAACAAAGCTGACGATTCTCTTAAATCTTCTACGATCTGCATGTAAACCTCTTCTACTGTATTTCGGGGCATCCCATTCTCCTCTATATCAGCGGAAAGCTTAAGAGGAACTCCCAATGCTTTTTTATTATAATTATAAGGTTCACCAAAGGTATTCACCAACATAAAATAAACACATAGCGAAAAAGTAAATTTGGGCAAAGCGTAGCGAATTAGC
>NZ_CAUFYA010000026.1:0-68703 GCF_959596855.1 uncultured Butyricimonas sp. | reverse complement strand
GTAGCAACGCTGTACATGTACAGCGTTGCTACAGCGAACCTACAGGGAATCTACAATATTTTTTGTACTATTAAACCGGAAGTGATACATTAGTAAACATGAATTAATGTATTACTGCGGTAGTTCCTCTCCGGAACTTTGGTTATACAAAACAAAAATTGCGCGAAATAGCCATTACGGTATCCCGTAAACCTAAATCGCACAATTTTAAAAGCGAGTCACCGCAGCATCATCGCTTTCCAAAGATTCGTGAGTTCGCCCTACTATTTTGAAACTTTAAAATTACTATTTATAACAGCCTGCACCAGTTGACGCCCTTCCGTTTTCCCGGCATAGTCCATTAGCACAAATCCGCATTTCCCTTTTCCTAAAGCCCCGATAGCATCCGCTACAGGTTGATTCACTTTATCGGCGAAAGCCTCCGGCGTGGCGGTAAGTCCTTTCGTAGCACTAACGAATGTTATATACCAATCCGTGTCGGCACTTGTCCGGGCTTGCCGTACATTCGCCATCACCGCGTCCACCTTCTTTTGAGAATCTTTCAACGCGTAGGATTCATACTCGTCCTCCACGACACATGTTGCCATTCTATCCCCGTTTCCCCAGATTTTCGTTTCAAAGGTTGCACTATTTTTCCATCCACCGGGAGCAAACTCACCCCCGACATATCTTTCTTTCCGCAAATTATAACGATGCAGAAACAAAATTTTCCCCCGACATTCCCCAAGCGTCAGGTTTGCCTTGAAATCCTCCACGACAAAGGGACGCATAGCATCACTATTCAGTACACGCCATACCTCATCAACATAAACCTCCGTGTTTTTGCAATTTTCATCTTTCAAACTTACAACCAGTGTTTCCGTCGGGTATTTCTCGAGATACCGGCGAAACACGGGTAACACGTCATTCTCGAAAGACAAGCCGAAAGATACTATGCCATGTTGAATTTCCAATCCCTCTTTCGCGTCCTTCAACCGAATATCGAAACAGCGAACTCCCAACCCCAATTGTTCTTCCAAAGTTAAATCTTGAGCGTTAGCCATTCCTAAAATAGAACCTTTCGCCCCACTGTCATGCGTCCCGGGAATGGACAACATACTCAACAAGCACTCGTCTTCAAGACTTCCCATCCAAGTATAAGTATCCAAAGATGATTCCGGAACTTGCTCAATCTTATCATCTTTACTCCCGGAACAACACACGCACAAATACAATATCCATAAAACACATGCTCTCATTTGCCAAATCCATTTTAATATCCACTCTCTATTACCAAACAATAATCGCAAATATAGGGAAATTAACTTTTAACACAAATCTCTCGAAGATAAATCAATACAACGTTCCACCCCTATCTCCTCCATAAAACGCCGGTCGTGCGACACGACAATCACGGTACCCCGGTAATCCCGAATCGTTGAAGTCATGATTTCAATATTCCGGATATCCAGATTATTCGTGGGTTCGTCCAACACGAACACATCGGGCGTGTTATTACTTATCATCAGACAACAAAAAATCAATCTCATCCGTTCACCTCCACTCAATTGCTCGCAAGGTTTATCCCATACCTCGGCAGGGAATAAAAAGCGATTAAGTCGCGTTTTCAATTCATGCTCCGGCAGATTGTTCACGTTGTAATGTTCCGCTTGCCCGTAAACAGTAAGATTATCTCGTAGCATGGAATACTCTTGGTCAAGATAGACATACTTGAAATCAGCCCGTATCAGTTCGCCACTTGTCGGTTCTAATTTTCCCAACAGCATACGCAACAAGGTAGTTTTCCCCGAACCGTTGCGCCCGCACAAAGCGATTCGTTCCCCGCTCTTAATTTGAAAATGAAGAGGATGCGCCCACAACATTTCCGTCGAGTATCCAAAATTAATATCCCGTGCCGTGAGCAAAATCTTTCCCTCGTGCAACACGGACGGGTTAAAGTTCACTTTCATCCGTCCCGGCTCAGGTAGTGCCGCACGACTTTCCGAAAGACTGTCGGCGATAGAGCCTATCTTCTCCGCGTGCACGTCCTTCAACTTGGACGAACTACTTTCCGCCCTGTTTTTCAACGTATTCATCATGATACGGGGAGTCCCTTTCCGCGAACTCAGTTTCTCACCCCGCGCCTCTCTCTTTTGCTGACGCTCTGCTGCCTCCCGTGCTATCTTCTTTGCCAGACGCAACTCTTTCTGTTTATCTTCAATACGTTCCTGCAAAGCATGAATATCAATCTCTTTCCGCTCTTGGTAAAAATCATAATTCCCGCCATAAACAGTTACTCCTCTTCCGCTCAACTCCAACGTCTGATGAAGCAAATTCAACAAAGTCCTGTCGTGACTCACGACCAAGGCCGTGGCTTTCCCCCGGCAAATCGTTTCATACAACTTCTCCCTGCTCCAATGGTCTAAATGGTTCGTCGGTTCATCCAGCAACACGACAGAAGGGGTATAGATATCAAGTCCGGCAAGAAAGACACGGGTTTTCTCCCCACCGCTCAACAACGCCATACACGTGGTTAGTTCCACGTGTTGCAACTCCCAACCGTCCAGCGCTGCCCGACACTTCTCCTCTATCTGCCAATCGTCATCAAGTTCGGAAAAATACTTTGCATCAACCTCACCTCTTAAAATAGCGTGCAGGGCGTTTATTTTTCTCTCCACCCGCAATGCACCCGCTACCGTCAGGGAATCATATTGTCCCAAGTGCTGCGGGATGTAATAAGGTACGGCATCACAGACAATCTCTCCCCCCGAAGGTTGTAGTTGTCCCGCTATAATCTTCAGAAGCGTGGACTTACCCGAACCGTTGTTTCCTACTAACGCCACTTTTTCTCCCGCGTCAACCGTGAAATTGATATTTTGAAACAACGGCTCTCTATCCGGGTGAATATAAGTTATTTGTTTTACTATTATATCACTCATAAATACAATGTTTAAAGGTAGTTTGTAAGGTACGCATCCTTACAAGATACTTTATGAACTTTACAAACCTTATAAACTTTATAAACTCTTATAGATTAAGGGACATGATTCTAAATTAAAAGTCGGCACTCGATGACCCTCTGAACGGTCATACCGGCACATGAAACAATTGATAAAACCCGACTTAATTATTTAGACATCTTCATTGGTGTATTTTTTTAGTTTCCAAGCACAAAAGTAAGGATTTTATTCGGATTTACAACACCCCGAAATGACGTAAAGCATTTATCACGCCATCCTCGTCCACGGAAGAGGTCACGTAATCGGCAACTTTCTTCACTTCATCCCCGGCATTTCCCATTGCCACGCCGATTCCCGCGTGCTGTAACATGGAAATATCATTCCCCCCGTCACCGAAAGCCATTGTTTCATCCAAAGCAATTCCAAAATGTTCCAGCATCTTGTCAATCCCGACACTCTTACTGCTGCCCCGGGGAATAACATCGGTAAAAAGCGGGTTCCACCGAGTTGCCTCACAGTGGGGCATAGCCTCCATGATTGCTCTTTCCTGTTCTTTCGTGAAAAATGCAACCAATTGAAACGTTTCTCCCTTACTCGCTTCCCGCAAAGGAGCGACCGGAGGTTCCGGGAAATCCAGCATTCGAAAGATTTGATGGCTCTGTTCGTTGTGGTAGTTCAAATACAGTGTATGCTCGTGAACAAAGATACAAGGAAACTCATTCTCCTTCTCCATGTATTGCACGAGCGAGGCAATATCCTCTTCGGGAATACTATGCTTGTAAATCACCCGCTCTTTCCCCGCGAGGCAATATCCCCCGTTCAAAGTAATATACCCGTCAAACACCAGCGAACCCAAGTTATTTATAGAAAGCAAATGTCTTCCGCTAGCGATAAAAACCAAAATGCCTTTCTCCCGCAAGGCAAGTATCGCTCTCTCCGCGGACTCCGGTATCCGGTGAGTTTCAAAACTCACTAAAGTCCCGTCAATATCAAAAAAAATTGCTTTTACCATCTCCTTATTATTTCGCCACAAAAGTAAAGAATAAATCGTACCGGAAAAATTGCTCTATATCAAAAAACATTTCCGACGACATTCCCCGTAAACATCAGGTAATTATCGGCGTGGATGTTCCTTTTCTTCCGGCAGTACATTATCCAACCTGTATTCCAACGCCTTCACGGAAATAAGTATCTCCTTCACGGATATTCCCAAAGAAATTACCAGCAGCAACAAAGCCAGCACGAAAGTATAAACCGCCACGGTCTGCAACCCGATATAAATAAAAAGGGTACATATCACGCAAAGCAGCAGACTCATTACCCCGTATATCTGCATCGACCTTGCCATATAAAGTCGCTTCTTCAAATTATCAATCTGCAATTTAGTCATCGCGTTCGGACGACTTTCATGCTCCCCTTTCAAATTCCGTATCACTTGGGCATAAGCCAGAAAACGGTTCGTGTACGCCAACATGATCAACGAAATGGCGGAAAATAATATCGAAGGGGTTGTCAACGTCAATTCTTCCATAACATCACAAATAACTGCTTAATACCTGTTTGGCACATTCATATCCTTGATTGTACAAATCCGTCAGTTTCAACACGTCCCGTTCTATCCGGTCAACCTCAAGCGGTCGCTCCGGTCGGATGATAATCACCTGTCCTTCCTCTTCCAGTTGCTCCACGTAGTCGAGGGTTTCATTATAATGCTTATTCTTCACCCTCAGGCTCTCCCGCAAAGCCGGGTAACGGCGGTACATAAACCACGGGATAGACTTATCCGTCACCTCTTTCCGGTAACCTTTATTACGTGTCAGCACAACCACGTTCCGGGAAAAACCATCGGCAATCGCTTTACGGATGGGTATCGCGTCACTAATTCCCCCGTCGAGCATAGGCACCCCGTCCACGTAAGATTTCGGGCACACGAAAGGCAAACTGCATGATGCCCGGCAGATATTCAACAAACGTACCCTATCGTTCTTCTCCTCGAAATAATTCGCTTCGCCCGTCCGGCAATTACTCGTGACCATGACGAAACGCCCCGGTGAAGCGAAATAAGTGTCGTAATCGTAAGGAATAATACGAGTCGGGAAATCATTGAAAATCAAATCAAAATCCATGATACTCCGTTTCGTGAACAAATATTTCACCCCGATGTACCGGTACTTGTCCAACAAATCAATATTACAGATTTTCGCCCTCCCCCGTTGCCGGGAAGCATACGACAAACCGTTGCACGCCCCGGCTGAAACGCCTATCGTGTAAGGGAAGTACATCCCGTTATCCATCAGCCAATCCAACACCCCGGCAGTGAAGACACCTCTCATACCACCGCCTTCCAACACCAATCCCGTACGTTCATCTATCATCATAACCAACAAACATTTTTCTCTTCTTTCGACACGGGCGGCAACACGTCCCACCCCCCGGTTAAATCAGGTCCCTCGCTCCCTGCCGCATAATGCGACAAACCTTTCCCCGGATGTTCCCGCCAATAATTCTCGATCGGGTCAATAAAACGCCAGCTTGCCTCCAAAGCATCATTCCGGGTATAAAGCATGGAATCCCCCTGCATGGCATCCAGCAACAAACGCTCGTAAGCCCCCGGCAAATAATTATTGCAAAGCGAGGCATACAGGAAATCCATACCCACCTGCTGCACCTTGAATCCACCTCCCGGCATCTTCAACCCGAATTTCAGCATCACCCCCTCGTCCGGCGTCATCCGGATAATCAACTGGTTGCAGGACGTCCCTTGACATTGCCCCTCGAACAACTTGTGCGGGGTAGATTTGAAATGGATTACCACACCCGAACGTTTATCCTTCAAACGCTTTCCCGTGTAAATATAGAAAGGCACGTTACTCCATCGCCAATTATCAATAAATACTTTCAAGGCGACATACGTCTCCGTGTCCGAATCAGGGGCGACATCCTTCTCCTGCAAATATCCCGGCACAGTTTGCCCCTTCACTTCTCCCCCCTCGTACTGCGCCCGGATGACATTACGGGCAATATCTTCACCCGTCCATAGTCGCAGGGAACGCAATACTTTTGCCGTTTCGTCGCGTATCACCTCCGGTTCCATCGTCGCCGGTGACTCCATCGCCACGAATGCCAGCAACTGCATCAAGTGATTTTGCACCATATCCCGTAGCGCACCCGCCGTCTCGTAATATTTCCCCCGCTTCTCGATTCCAAGAGATTCCAAGGCGTATATCTCCACGTAATCAATATAATTCCGGTTCCACATCGACTCGAATATCTGGTTAGCGAACCGCAACACCAAAATATTCTGCACCGTTTCTTTCCCCAAGAAATGGTCGATTCGGTAAATCTCGTTCTCGCAAAATACTTCCAGCAAAGAATTATTCAACGTTCGGGCGGTTTCCAAGTTAATCCCGAAAGGTTTCTCCACCACGATACGATGCCAACCGCCTTTTTCTTTCACCCGGAACAAACAACTCCGCCCTAAATATTTCGTTATCGCCTGTTGAGAAGTCGGCGGAGTCGCCAGATAATACACGACCTTCATGGGAATCGCGTTCTCTTCCATGAGAAACATCACCCGCTCTCCCAACTCGTCCACCCCATTCTCCGGGTCGAACGGCTGGTAATACACTTTTCGCATGAAACTATCGACCTCCTCACCCTTCAAATTATTCTCCCCTTTCAACTCCTGCAGCATCACGCGTATAGACAAGCGGAACTCATCGTCACTCATCGGGGTTCGCGACGTCCCCAAAATAACAAAACGCTCCGGCAACATTTGTCGCACGTGGAGCTCGTATAGCGATGGCATCAGCATACGTTTAGTCAAATCGCCCGATGCCCCGAAAATTACCAATACTTGATCCTCCGGTCTGTTCATATTCTTTTACACGTTATAAGTACCTGAAACTGTTTTTCCGCCCTCCCCTGTCCAGTCCGTGTGGAAGAAGCGCCCTCTCTCCGTGTCTGTCCGCTCGTAAGTATGCGCCCCGAAATAATCCCGTTGTGCCTGAATCATATTCGCGGAAGAATCCAACGTGCGCAAATTATCGAAATAACTCAACGCCGCGAAGAAACAGGGAGCAGCTATCCCGTTGAACACGCAATCCACGATAACTCCCCGCAAGGCAGAAAGTGCATCCTCCATCTTCTCGTGGAAAAAAGCATCAAACAAAAGATTCTCCAAAGAACTGTTTTTATGGAATGCCCGCGTGATCCGCTCGAGGAACACGGAACGAATAATACAGCCCTTACGCCATATCTTGGCTATCGTTCCCAAATCCAAGTTCCACCCATAACGTTCGGAAGCCCTGCGCATCAAGGAAAAGCCCTGCGCGTAAGAAATCAGCTTCGCCGCGTACAACGCGTCCCTCACCGCTTCTATTCCCTCGTGATTCAAGGGGATATTCGTCTTCATATCACCCACTTTACCGGAAGGATATTGCTTGGAAGCCCGTTCCCGTTCCTCCACCAATGCCGACATGAAACGGGCGAACACGGCTTCGGAAACCAACGTCAGGGGATCACCTTCATCCAGCGAGGCGATGACACTCCATTTCCCCGTTCCCTTCTGTCCGGCGACATCCAGTATATGATCCAGAAGATAATCCCCGTTCTCCTCTTTATAGCGCAGGATACGAGAGGTAATCTCTATCAAAAAACTATTCAATTCTCCCCGGTTCCATTGCTCGAACACGTCGCCCAACCCGTCATTATCCAACCCGGTCCTCCTCTTCAATATGGAATATGTCTCGGCAATCAACTGCATATCCCCGTATTCGATACCGTTGTGAACCATCTTCACGTAATGTCCGGCACCCCCCGCCCCTATCCATTCGCAACAAGGCGAACCGTCATCCAGTTTCGCGGCAATCGACTGAAGTATATCTTTCACGAGCGGCCAAGCCATTTCAGACCCTCCCGGCATGATAGAAGGCCCGTGTAAAGCACCTTCCTCACCACCGGAAATGCCTGCCCCGATAAAGTAAAATCCCTTCTCTTCCAACATCTTCACCCGGCGTTCCGTGTCGTGATAATCGGAGTTTCCCCCGTCAATAATCACGTCCCCGGGAGAAAGCCACGGCACAAGCTGCCCGAGCAATTCGTCCACGGGATCGCCCGCCTTGACCATTAACATGATCTTCCGAGGCAGACGCACCGATTCCACAAATTCCTCTATCGTGTAGGTCCCATGAAAGCGTTTCCCTCTCCCCCGTCCCTCGATAAAACGAGTTACGACGCTCTCCCGATCAGGATGTACCCGGTTATAAACAGAAACCGTGTAACCTTTATCTTCCAAGTTTAACGCAAGATTTTCACCCATCACCGCCAAACCTATCAATCCTATATCTGATACCTGCATAATAATTTGTAATTTTATTCGTAACTACGTTTTACGATATTTCTTATCGTTTTGTTCTCGTTCACACTATTTTATTCTTAACTTTGTTAAACAAGCTAACAAAAAAGGTGCCATCCCCCACTAGGGCAAACGCGTCAAGACGCTTTTTGCCCTTTTAGTTAAAAGTTTATAAAGTCTATAAAGTTCATAAGGTTTATGGACCCTAGCGGGCGCTTTGTCCACGGCAGCATGGCTGCCGGTAAACCTTGTCCGAAGGACGCCCGTTACTTTATGAACTTTATAAACTTTAGGAGCTGAAAGCTCAACTTTATGAACCGGGCAAAAAGCGTCTTGATGCGTTTGCCCTGCACGGGTTATCCGGCAGATTTAATCATCTGCCAGATCATCGAACATCGAGGTACTCAAGTACTTTTCCGCCCTATCGGGGAATATCACCACGATATTCCCGGCATCGATCCGTTCCGCCGTTCTCAATGCCGCCAGCATAGCCGCCCCGCTACTCATGCCGGCAAAAATACCTTCCTTGGCGATAATCTCCCGTGCCATAGCAATAGCCTCCTCGCTCTCGACCATAACCTGCATATCGATATGCAACGGATCATAAATAGCGGGTACGATTGCCTCATCCATGTTTTTCAGTCCCTGTATATAATGCCCTTTCACGGGATGGGCGCTCACGACCTTTATGTTCGGCTGCATCTTTTTCAGAAAACGGGAAACGCCCATAATCGTCCCCGAAGTACCGAGAGCACTCACCAGATAATCAATTTCCCCCTCTGTCTGCTGCCATATCTCGATCGCCGTATTCTCGTAATGAGCTTGATAATTCCCGGCATTACTAAATTGATCGGGCATAAAATACTTCCCCGGGTTCTCCTCCACCAATTTATGAGCCAGCCGGATCGCCCCGTCCGTTCCCTCCGCCGCGGGAGTCAGAATCACTTTTCCCCCGTACGACCGGATAATCTTCCGTCGCTCCACGGAAACCGCCTCACTCATCACGATCTCCACGTCATATCCCTTCACGATACCGATAATTGCCAACCCGATTCCCGTGTTACCGGACGTGGGTTCGATAATTGTCTTCCCGGGCACCAGCTTCCCTTCCCGTTCCGCCTGCTTGATCATCTGCATTGCAATCCGGTCTTTAATACTTCCCGTGGGATTAAATCCCTCCAACTTGGCGTAAATATTCACGCCGGGTTTCACGTACAAATTATTAATACGCACCATCGGTGTATTACCGATGGTTTCAAGAATGTTCTTCTTTACCATTTGTATAATTTTTGATTTATGATCGACGATTTATGACTCCATGATTCTAAATAATCACCGAATCAAAAATCATTACATCACTGAATAAATAAGTTCCGAATTATCTACATCGACAGCAACAACAGCAGCAAGCATTCCCTTTGACAGATTCAAAGTTCAATACCCCCACCCGCGATTGTTGTAAAAAAATTGCCATCGTGTTCATGTATTAGAAGATTAATATTGGCCTTGCGGCACTTTGTTTATACCGCAAATATAAGAAAAACATTATATTTTTTACCGTTTCCCTCTCTTTTTTGAAATAAACTCCCGATAAGTTCAGTTATTTTATTGTGCCGTCCTGAAATCGGTTTACTCTATTTCAGGACGGCACAGTTTCAATTTACCCCACTGTTGGTCAGCGCGAGATTCACCACCTGTTCCTTTCCGCCTTGCAGCTCGGTCAGTCCGTCAGGGACGGGATAGGTGACTGTTTTTCCGCCCACGGTGATTTCTATCCACGGGGTTCCGGGAGTTACATTCTGCGGCAGGAGGATGACACGGAAGGTGTTGCCGGCGGATTCCAAGGGGGTGAAGTCTTCGGCATCCACAATAGTCCATGCCACCACGGCGCCGTTCTTAGCTACAAGACCTTTGGCATACATATTCTTTATCACAACCGTAGCGGCATCCACATCCGCTTGCGTCAATGAGCCGGGAGTGTCGGACAGGCTGAGGTTTACCGTGAGGCGGTGCATGAGGTGGCGGAACGTCAGTTGTATCGGATTGTCGGTTTTTGTCCCGGCGACCGCCGCATAGAGCCAGTCGTAAGCGGCATACTGCTCCAGGGCGCTTTGATCGGTGGGGAGATTAATCTCCATTTTACCGTTTTCATCAAAGTCGGTCAGAGACCGTTTCGGGAAAAAGGCGGAGAAAGAGACCTCCGCACCCTCGTCGAATTCATCCCATGTCATGCCGGTAGTCCACGTTCCGTCCTTGTAGGTGGCGGGGTATTCTTTCTCGACAAACGGCGTCGAGTTAAAGATGAATCCCCTAATCGTCGTTTCATCGCCGGCGTCGAAGCTGCCCGTGCCGTCCTCGTCGTTGATGATGGCGCGTGTGTCGGGGTCATCGGCGGCATCGCTGCCCATGAAGTCGGCGATGGCGGTGGTGAAGCGGATGGCGTTGCCGTCGTCCATGCCGCCATCGGGAGCCGGTACATCGTCCCGCGAACAGGCAGACAATCCGACCACACCCGACAGGATGGCGATAAGGCATATATTCTTTTTTATTATTTTCATATCGTTGCGTTTATTAAACTACGTTGTTTTTATTGACTGTGGTTGAAGTTCCCGAAGTTGAACTTTGGCGGTGCCAATGTTGAACTTTGACCGCCTCGAAGTTCAACTTCGGGAAAGGTGCGGATTACGGTTGCGGGAAGGAGATGTCCTTCCATTTCATGTTGCTGTCGAGCACAGTCCATTCGTTGCCGTTGGAGACTTTGGGGACGGCACTGCCATCCTGCTTCTTGTCGGCGTTCAGCTCGAGGTCGCACTTGGTGGGATTGAATGTGTTCTCTCCGGTATGACCGGAGCTGGTTTTGTTCTGAAAAACAGCGTTGTTCTCTATACTGCTGCCATTATTTATATTAACGAAATCTCCGTCTGCGGTGGCTTTTATCCGGGTGAGGCTGCTGCATCCCGTTACGATATAATTGCCGAACCGGGTACACATCGGTATTTCGAGCGTTTTGAGACCCGTGCATCTGAAGAAAGCACACAGGTCTATTGCTGTCACATGATTCAAAGTGAGCGCGGTCAATGAAGTGCATTCCCGAAATGCGTATTGATCAATCTGGGTAACCTGCGAAAGATTCACCGTAGTCAGCGCAGTGCAGCCATAAAAAGCATATCCTCCGATTACCTGCACGTTATCGGGCAGCGTCACCTCCTGCAAGGCGGTGCAACCCTGAAAGGCGCTGCCGGGCAGTGTTGGCGTTGCATCCCAGCCCGTCACTCCGGTGAGGTCGCATTTCGTGATTTTTGTATTATAGAAAAATGTACCCCACTGATCGCCCATTCCTATCTTGGAAAGTTGGCCCGTCAGCTTGATTTCGGTGTGGCCTGCGGCGATGGCTGCAAGGATGTTTAGCTGTGCTTCGTCGGCGGTCATGGAGGTCATGTCGATGTCGCCGGAGGTGGGGGGTGTGAAATTTTTCGGGCGTAGCTTGATTTGATAATCCGTCGGGTCGAGGTAAAGCTCGAAGTTGTCGCCGTATTTCTTCGGCTGCTCTCCATAGAGGCTGACTATTGACTCCGTATTCACTTTCAAATGCTTGCAGTCCGCCTGCGTCAGTTGGTTACCGTCGGTTCCCTGGGCGATGGAGGTTATGCCGAGCAGGCTGAGCTTGAGGTGCACATCACCCGTGAGGGCTTTCGGAACGGAGATAAGGGGATGGGAAACGGTCTCAGTGCGCTGTAGAGCGATGTAAGCCCCGTCGGCGGTCTTTCCCCCGTTCAGCACGAGGGTGGCGCCATCCCCGACGTATGCACAGTTCGAACTGCCTGCCACGTAAGACAATTCGCAGCCGTCACCCAGTTCCAATGCTGCTTTCTCGCCGTAAACCGTAATCACAGACATAGCAAGACCCCCGTCCAATGTCACGTTCCCACCCAGCGTAATCCTGCCGTTGAAAGCACCTACCACGGCAGAAAATGCGTTCGGAGCTTGAACCAGCTTGATATTGGTGAGTTCGATATAAACGGCATCGGCGTCGGCATTGTTATTTCCGAGGAAGTAATAGCTGCCCTGTTCCCAAGCGAGGGTGTGTCCGCCGCCGTCCATCTTGAAGTAGCCGCTGCCGTTTATGAATGTGCCGCTGCTACTACCTCCTGCGGGTATCGTGATGTCGCCGCCCAGCGTAATGAGCGTAGGGGCGTCGGCCGAGGCGCCGCCCGTCTTGAGGGCTTCGAGCAGGGCGTCGTAGGTAGTGACACCGCCTATCACCACTTCATCCGTAATCGGGGGCTGCGTGCCCCAGCCGGAGATGTCGCTGCCGGTCAGTTCCACCTCGGTGTTTCCCGTGTCGGGGTTCTTCTTCAGCGTGAGGGTGAGGGTGAGCCGCTTTCCGCTTTCGAGGCGGGTTTGGTTGCCGGGTTCGGCAGTGTTCAGGTCGGCAGGTACATGATAGTACCACACATCCTCGCCTACGGTTATCCTGAGCCATTCCGCACCTGCGGTGAGGTCTTGCGGTGCTACTTTCCAATCGGCATTGGCACCACCTCCGTTGGTGAGGATTACACCGCTAGCTACCCGGTCATAGTTCACCACGCCGGTCAGCAGGTTCACCTCCACGCTGGCAAACATCGTTGGCGCATCATTCTTTGCCGCGGAGTTTATCAGGGCGGAAGATAAGTCCGCCCCCTCCATGCCATCTCCCGCGGTCAGCTTGACGACGAGCCGGTGCATCAGATGCTTGAATGTCAGCGCAACCGTCCCGCCCTTGCTTGCCGTGGTAGTGGCGTGGAGCAGGTCGTCCGTGTTGTTCCACGCTTCGGGCGTATACAGGTATGCCGCAGGATTGGTAATGTCTGCCGTGATGCGCGGGTAATTGGCGGAGAAAGTAACCGGCTCCGTTTCGCTCAGTTCATCCCAATGCAGAGTGGTTTCCCCGTACTTGTATTCCGTGTTGGCGCTCATGTAATCGCCTTTAGCCGTGTAAGTGTAAAGTCCCCACGTGTCGCCGGGGTCGAATGTACCTTTCCCGTCGTTATCGACAGTCGCACGCCCCGCGGATACCGTTCCGCCATCGGCAGTGCCGTCGATAGAGGCGGTGATTTGCACGACATTGTTGTCTTCTTCCGGGTGATGACCTTTGTCTTTACCGCACGAGGCAAGCAACAGCATTGCCAGCGCAAGTGAAAATAGATTATTTTTCATATGCTTGTATATTGATTGAATGATAATTCACCGTGGAGATATATCTACAAAAATACAAGGTAAAAGCCGCCGAGGCAAAAAAAATGAATTATCTTTCGTTTGTTTGCACGAAAGATAATTAGCGGGCTTCCCCATTAACTCTCTCCCGGTAACATTTAGGTGTTATCCCCGTCATCTGTTTAAAGTCCCTGTTGAAATTGCTGCAATTGTTGTAACCTACTTTTTCACAGACTTCATCTATGCCGTATTCCGCGTGTTCGTCAAACAACCGGGTTGCCTCGCGTAAACGCAGTTCCTTGCGCCACGAACGGAAATCCATCCCGTGGCACGTTTTCATGTATTGCCGGAAGAATGACAGACTCACCCCGAAAGAATCCGCCACGCGATCGGAAGAAATATCTTTCAGGCAGTATTCTTTCTCGTCTATGTATTTTTGTAATTTTTCCTTTAACAACCGTTCCTTTCCGGCAGCATCCGCCACGGCGACCTCGCCATCGGGCTTTCTCGCACTTTCTGCCGCTGCCGACGGGACAACCGTGATGACAGGCATCGCGAATTTCATTCTGCGATAGTAATTGACAAACCACATCACCATGAAACTATAGTAAAGCACGTACAACGGAACGAAGTATTTGTACAAGGCGGTAAAAAATAACACGGGTATTGCCATGACGCCGACAACCAACGCGCTATAAAACCCCGTTTTTATCCACGACAGACGGTACTCCTCGTCATTGTCATAATAATCCTCCACCTCGCGCACCGTCCGACGGTACGCCAACATGAATAGCCGCGTGTATATCACCAGCTGGATAATATAAGCAACAATGCCCGCGTAAAAAAGCCCCCAATAATAGTCGGCAAAACAGAACAGGGCAACAAACAAGATTACGCCCGCTACCATGATTCCTCCTGCCTGCCGGAGCACGATTCCCCACCGGACTACATTCGGACGTATGAAAACCAACATGGACATGGTGAAGAGCAGAGCTTGAAACGAGGCGACAAAAAGCGTGCTGGCAGGTTCGACACGACGGTCATACCCCGTGAAACAGCACACCATACTGAGAAGCGCCAACACGAAATACGAAGGTACAAGGATATTACGAGCCTTACGCAACTTCTCTAACCCGTTTTCCGGCTGTATTGCCGTAGCCGCCAGCATAACCCCGAGTATCGCGATCACGAAAGCCGAGGTTCCCATCAAAAATTTATACGTTACGACATCCATCCTTTCCAATCATTACAATCGCGAAATTACTTGCTTTTCGCTGTTTATACAATATGGCATCCCCACGGTACGTTACACAATAGTCCTTGTCTAATATACTAATAGATTTGCTCATATTTTTTCCTTCATTTTTCATGCCTTTTACAAAAGCAAGTTTTCTCTTTTCGCCGTTCATGCACAAATATAAACAAATTATTTTATCTTCGCACCGCCATTTGGAAATGGTGAATCCATTTTCAATTTTCAACTTTCAATTTTCAATTTATATGATTTCAGTAGACGGATTAACAGTAGAATTTGGAGACAGAGCACTTTTTAAAGACATATCATTCGTGATTAACGACAAAGACCGTATCGCCCTCATGGGTAAAAACGGGGCGGGCAAGTCCACCTTGTTGAAAGTCCTTGCCGGGGAAAGACAACCCAACCGGGGTAACGTTTCCTGCCCGAAAGACACGGTGATAGCCTATCTGCCCCAGCATCTGATGACTCAAAACGAGCGTACCGTCTTCGATGAAACCTCACAGGCTTTCGCCCATCTTTTCGAGATGGAGAAAGAGATTGAACGTCTGAACCAACAACTGACCGAGAGAACCGATTATGATTCTCCCGAGTATTACAAACTGATTGAGGACGTTTCCACCCTGAGCGAGAAATTTTACAGCATCGACTCCACGCATTACGAGGCGGATGTTGAAAAGATTCTTTTAGGCTTGGGATTCCAACGGGAAGACTTCAACCGCCCGACCTCCGACTTCAGCGGGGGATGGCGTATGCGCATCGAGTTGGCAAAAATGCTGCTTAAAAATCCCGATGTATTACTGCTCGACGAGCCTACCAACCACTTGGATATCGACTCTATCCAATGGCTGGAAGACTTCCTCGTGAACAACGGGAAAGCGGTTGTCGTGATCTCCCACGACCGGGCTTTCGTGGATAACATCACCACCCGCACGATAGAGGTTACCATGGGGCGTATCTACGACTACAAAGTTAATTACTCGCAATACCTCGTGTTGCGCCAAGAACGCCGTATCCAACAGCAAAAGGCTTATGACGAGCAACAAAAAATGATTGCCGAAACCAAGGAATTTATCGAACGCTTCAAGGGAACCTACTCCAAAACGCTGCAAGTGCAATCCCGGGTAAGAATGCTCGAGAAACTCGAAATACTGGAAGTGGATGAAGTAGATACTTCCGCCTTACGACTGAAATTCCCGCCTTCCCCCAATTCGGGTAAATATCCCGTCATCGCCGAGGAACTCACGAAGGACTATGACGGTCATGTTGTTTTTCAAAACGCCAGCTTCACGATAGAGAAAGGCGAGAAAGTAGCATTCGTCGGACGCAACGGGGAAGGAAAATCCACTCTCGTGAAATGTATCATGGGAGAAATCCCCTACACCGGAAAGCTGACTTTGGGCTACAACGTCCAGATCGGGTATTTCGCCCAGAACCAAGCCTCGCTCATGGACGAAAACCTCACCGTTTTCCAGACCATCGATGACGTGACCCCCTTGGAACTAAAACACAAAATCAAGGATATGCTTGGAGCCTTCATGTTCAGCGGCGACGACGTGGACAAAAAAGTAAAAGTCCTTTCCGGGGGAGAACGTACCCGTCTGGCAATGATTAAACTATTACTATCCCCCGTGAACCTGTTGATTCTCGACGAGCCGACCAACCATTTGGACTTACGTACCAAGGACATTTTGAAAAGTGCCTTGAAAAACTTCGACGGCACCCTCATCGTCGTGTCGCACGACCGTGATTTTCTCACCGGACTGGCAGAAAAAGTCTATGAGTTCGGCAACAAGAAAGTCACCGAGCACCTCGAAGACATCCAAGGCTTCCTCCGGAAAAAGAAAATGGAGAACTTGAAAGAGATCGAGCGAAAGGGATAATAACATTAATTATTGTAGCGAATATTACAATAATATTCGCTACAATAATATCCCCCACACGTTATTGACAATCCCTCAATCGTTGCTCAACGGTTTCCAGCCCTTGTACCTCTACAAATTTTGTTCGATTCTTCAATAAAAATTTCTCCGCATCCGAACCGTTGGGACTGTATTCTTTTTCAGCAAAAATATACCAATAACGAGATGAAACTCTCTCCTCGTCACTTAGTACTCGAAATAATTCCTTCACAACCCCCGGAGCACGGGAATCCTTGACAGAGGCCAATGCTTCCGCGTACGAAGTCAACAATTTCTTATCCCGTCTTCCCATATTATAAAATTCTTCTAGACACTCCAACGCCGTATACCCATTAAACACATCTTCAAGTTTTGTGCGAAAATATTCCGCATCCCCTATTCCAGTGAATTTATGACGAACACCTCCTTTCCAATTCACCACAACAAAAGTCGGGTAAACATGTACATCAAATTTTTTGCAAACCTCCCGACCTTCTTGTTTTTTTATATCGCATTTCACGTATATAAAATTTTCGTTCATAACACGTTTGAGCTCTTCATCCCGAAATACCGTATCTGACATATATCGACAAACCGGGCTATCTGAATCATAACAATCTATAAAAACATGTCCCCGTCTTTGTTTAGCCACTTCAAATGCCTCCTCAAAAGTCATCGTGCGGGCAGCTATATTAAAATCGACAAACATCTCTTTCAAAAATTTCCTTTTTGCTTCCGACTCGTTACCGGTGATATATTGACACTCTAAAGCTGCCACATTCTTCAACTGATCTATTGACGCCCTATGCACGAGCAATTCGCTAGCTCGTTTCCCCGTATGACTCCATAATTCCACGTTCCCTCGTGAAATCAAATTTATAATCTTTTCAATATCCTCATTTGCAATAGCTTCACAAAAGTCAAGGGAAACTTCCAATTTTTCCCGTTTTTCAAAATACGATTTCTCCAATTCCTCGCGAATTTGAGTAAAACGAGTGGAAAAATCTTTCGGGCGTTCAGAAACAAGTTGATTTAAAGTCGAGCTATAATTTTGATACAAATACGACTCCACGTTTTCTCCTCCCACGTTTTTTTTGAAAATAGCGATATTATTCAATACTAAGCTAAAATCATCTGAACCATAAACACTTTTTTCAAGAATAGGCCAATATTCTTTTTTCATTTTATCCTTTTCCGTCAACACGGAGTCCAACTTCTTTCCAATCTCCTTGCTCTTCGCCCTTTCACCCGCATCTTGCAGCACGACCATGTAAATCATCAACTGCTCTTTCGTCATTTCTCCTTTCTCGTACAGCTTGTTCAAATAAGTAAAAGAAGTTTTCTTGTCTAACCCTCGCTCTACTTTATTAATAAAAGGTTCCAACTCACCTCCCCCTACAATCATATGTTGTATGGCTCCATCCGGACGAATTATAAAAAACGTCGGGTAAGCTTTAATTTTCAACGTCTTACTCAATTCCAGTCCCTCCCCTTTCTCCATGTCAAATTTCACACAGACAAATTTAGGGTTAAAAAAATCACCGGCTTCCTTTTGCGGAAATACATTTTCTGCCATAACACGACACGGAACACACCATGCCGTATAACAATCTACAAACACGAGTTTATTTTCTTGCTTTGCTTTCGCCAAAGCTTCATTAAACGTAAGAGCTTCAAAATTTACTCCTTGTCCAAAAAGAGATAAACTCGATATCAACAAAAATAAATTGACAATAATAATTTTCATATTACAAATTAATTTCTTTAGAACACAAAAAGAGTTGCAATAAAACATCTAATAGATTCATTGCAACTCTTTTGTCAAACAAGAATCAAAAGCTTTTACTTCGCTAAATCACGTTTCCACCAGAAGCAACGAGCAATGAACATATTAGTAGAGACTTTACTTATACATCTTCCACCCATAGTTGGATTATTTTCCAAATTCCAAGCCCATCCCCATCCATACATATCCATATGAGCATCACACCAATACCATCCCGTGGTATATTCCGGCACGTTCAACGCTTTCAATGCATTATTTACTTTCTCACAATTAGCTTTCAATTTAGGCCATTCAGATTTTAGATTACCTTCCAGTGTAACGAAATCCCCCTTTAAACGCCAAAAACTTGGCAAAACCCATCCTTCCATTCCGGTTTTCTCTTCCATTTCCGCACAATAAGCAAATGCAGGAAATGCATCTTTCCAATCATTCGGATACATCTCTTTGACTTTACTATAAATAGGCTCATACCCTCCCCCTGTTATCACTGCGCCATTAGCACAAAACATTACATTTTCTTTTTCTTCCAAGGCAATCACCAAAAGTCCTTCTTCATCATGACTAACGACAATACCAACAGCCACTCCATTATGTTTGAAAACATCTCCGGGATTAAACACTCCACCTTCTTGCTCCACAAGAACAATCGTTTCACCCATAGTTACAGTTGCGCTCCTTGCATCTCCCCCGACATTACCGGATGCACTTACCACCAACTTACCGTCTTTCAACTCTGCCGTACACCAATCCTCGCTTGATTCCGCGGTTGTTGCCCCAGCAGGAGCATCTAAAACAATGCGATAGCCGCTGGCATTTAACACCACAGCATCAACTTGCTTCACGGTAACTTCAATTACTTTTTGATTCTCTTCATCAATCCCTGCCACCACATTAAACTTTGTTTCATTCGGTTCTCCATCTGCATTTTCCTTCACCTCCACCGTAAACAACTTATTATCTTCAACAAGAGTCACGCTAAACCAATCCTCCTTCTCCACATTTTCCAAGCGGATGGCAGCTTGATTACTTGTAATCGTGATAGCTTCGCTACCTCCTGCTTTATCAAATATGATTACATTTTTCGACAACTCCAAAGTAGCTTCTGCCGCCGCCGATTGAAGCACAGGAATCACTTTATCCGGATTCCCTACCGACTTAATCAATAATTTACCTTCTCTCTTTTCTACAGAATTATTCACTTCGGCCACAACTTCCAACCATTGCTGATCCAACTTGGTCACAGAGAACCATTTTTTATCCCCTTCCATCTCCACATCAACGGTCCAATCCTCTGCGTTTGTCGTGACACGGATACGCTCCATCATGCCTTCAGTTGTTCCCGCTTCAAATTCCAACTTTTCCTTGTCTACCGTCAACATAAACTTTTCATCTTCCCCTTCTTCCTTGTCATCACTACACGCAAAAAAAACAGAAAACATAGCCAAACATAAATACAAAAACCAATTTTTCATAATATTTGTCTTTTGATTGTTAATAAATATAATTATGCCTATTAAAAACATATTTCTAAAATTCTACACTTTTTGATTGTAATATTTTCATCACTTTTATTCCCATGGAATCCGCACCTTCTACCGAAAACTTGATTGAATACTTCTCTCCCGCTTCAAGATGCACATTACGAATAATCATAAACGTATCATCAAACAAAAGCTCTTCTCCTTCACGCAATTCCGCCAACAAACTCGGTTCCTCCAGACGCTTCGGGAAAAAGAAGATATACTCGTCAATATCACACGCCTTCCCGTTCGATTCGAAAGTCACCGTACAAAGCAAACGTTGCTTCTTACACGTCATCTTAAAAGGAGATGACACCTCTTTCAACCTGATATTCCACTTCGGATCCCCGTAATACACCAACACATCCCGGTTTTTCAGCAACTCGATCTGTTCTCCCGTGCACTCTTTTCCCAATTCTTTTTTTACCAAGATTCTTATCGCCTCATCGTCAACCACGCATCCCTCTTCATTCTCCGGCAAAACCAAATCAAGCGACTTAGGGTCCCACGCCGCCAAACGTTCCAAAATACACTGCTGCTGCAAAAACACAGCCTCGGCTACCGTGTGCTTAGCCGGAGTCTTCATTCGTTCCTTCCAGCTATCTTTCCAAGCCCCGGTACTCCAATTCACCCCATTATAACCTGATAACTTCTCCAACTCACACGCTTCCAACCATCCCATATCCACCTTTTTCGGAGTCTGTGCATCTGTCACCATCCGCATCGCATCAACAGCTTGCTCTCCGGTTATTATTCCCCAGACAAAATCCTCGTACGGGGTATCACTCATATTACGACTCATGGCATGCATCATTCTCACGAACAACGGGGTTATCTTCTCCGCTTTCTCCACGACAGTCACGTAACGGGGCTGTGCCTGTTTCAACTTATCGAAAACCTCCCCGGGATATTGATTATAATCAAACTCCACTCCCCCGTGATTCATCTTCAATGTCTCGGTCAATTTTTTCCACGCTAAATCCTCTCGCACAGCCTTGCTCACCAGAATGGCATACTCACACGTCCCTTTCTTTTTCTGTGCATATACCTGAAAAGTACAGCCCAACAACACCGCGAACAGCAATCCCACTAAATTAATAACATATCTATTCATACCTGTATAAATCAGTAATCCGTACGCAACAAATGAAGTTTATAATACATATTCATTGGCTTGTATGCCACGTGTTCCCACTTTTTGAGCAAAGACAAATCAAACGAATCCAACACGTACACGCTACCTTTACGCTCTCCCTCTGCCGTGGGGTCATACACCCCGACAAAGACATATTTATTCGTAATATCCTGTGTCATACAAGTAATCACGGCATTGGGATTCACACTGGTCACGTCAAAACAAAGCTCGGATTCTTCTGTCGGCAACTTAGGTTCCGTCGAAGCACCGGGTTTCCACATGTAAATCTTACGGTCTGTATTATACAAAATCGAACGATGTTGATACACGTTCAAAACCTGCGCTTCCGGTGTTAAAGTCAACTCTTCGCCCTCCGGTAAATCATACGTATACGAAGATACCACATTGTATAAACCAAACAGAAGATACATACTCCCCGTGTATCCGACATCGGAAACTTGCCTTATCGTTATCTTCGACGGATTCTCGATATTTTGCGTCACAATATAAAAATCATGTACACCGATATTTGCCGTTTCAAACGGTATCGCGTAAATCACTTTTTCTCCCGGATAAGCTTCCGGCCCTATCCCACTATTGGAAAGTCCATCAGCCCATATGCCATATAACTTTGAATTCTCGTCATCATGCAAAAAAAGAATATCTAGAAAAGTGCTGTTTCTCTCTATGCCCGAACGTATTTTAACCCGCTGAAAGCGATCCCAATGATGAACATCTTTGAAAACTTTCCTCTCTACTTCCATTTGCCAATTCCAAGTTTGTACCCGCATATCCCCATCATCACAGAATGCAAACAAATCAAACTTGCCCACCCCACACATTCCTAACTTTAATGGCGTTCCTGAAAACTCGAAACCGGTAATCACTCTCAATGTATTGTGGTCCAAATAATATGCCTGTTTATTTTTCCGGGAAAGAATATAAGGATAACCTACCCGAGGAAACCAAATATCGCCCCCCCCGCAAACAAACGCAAAATCCACGATATCATCTTTTAGAACAGGTACATCCTCTGAAGTCCGATACCAGAAATCGGAAGCCTCTTTTTGCACGAGTTCTATTTCATCCGTCACGGTATTCTGCACGGAAAACATGGCATCACCCTCATCATTGCGACTCAACATAACCAACCCCTCGTCAAAATTACTGCTCGGCTTTACAATAAAATAACGATACGCACTGCCAAATTCATTCGATACCCTTAAACGAGCAAAATAAGGCTCTTGCCTGTCGAAAGTGAATCTTAGCACTTTATCATTCGATAACATTTTCAATGAATCTTGTGGATGAACCCTATACTCCCCTTTAGCACTAACATAAATCTTTCCATAACGCCATTGATAAGTCAGCGGACAGGACGGATCTGTTTGTGATATCCGATCAGAAGGATCAAACACGAACTCTTCCCCAAGTTTAGGATATAACACGGTATCCTGATCGGAAATATATATATCGGAAACCTCTATATGCGGTCCGGTCGTCTTATCTTTGACGCAACTTACCAAGCCGACAAGAAAAACCGCAAGCACCACTAATATTACCTTTTTCATACTCATCTACTTTTATTTATTATTGTACCACTCCGGAATTTCCACCTCCGGATTAGGATGTTCCGTAAAATAATCAAACAGCGGCACCAACACTCCTTGCTTAAATAAGGGTTGATAAGCCAAATATATCCCACTCCACTTTCCCTCATTCGTAAGCATCTGCAACCGATACCCAAACAGATCAAGCATTGCGCGATATTCCTCCGGTCTTGGCCATTTATACCATAATTCATTATAAATCTCAAATAACTTTCTGTAGGCAACTTCCGAAAATTTCCCTAACAAATCTTCCACCCACCATTTAGGTTGCTGGGGATGCACGACCTTCACGCCAAAAGTCACTTCCGGACTCTGCATCATCGGCATAAATTCATCATTTTCCAAAATCCTCAATCCTACCCACAATTTCATGTCCTCGTACTCCTTGTAAGACGGACGACGAGCCCACACTCGAATCGCTCCCCGCACGGCCCCTGCCGTTAAAACTGCCTCAATCTTATAATCCGTTGATGGCATATTCGTCAAACTATCAACAACTTCTACAAGAATCTTCCTATCATAATCAACCGGGACTCCAAGTATCGAATACGAGGCACCTCCCGCTGCCCAAGTCGTATCAGTATACTCTGAAAACTGTATTTCCACGACATTCCGATCTAAAACAATACCCGTCTTTCTACTTGTATCCCATACCCACGGATCTTTTTCACACGAAGCGAAAAATAAAATAATACTCCATATCACGTAAAATTTCTTCTTCATAACTCTTCTCTCTTTAATTAATCAATATGTCGATTCATCGCGGTATTCAAACTCCTCGTCCGGTATATTCAAATTCCATTTATCCTCATCCATGGTAAGTTCACCTCCAATCTGAGGAACCAATTTTAACTTATCCGGCTGTCTTTTTTTCAAACGAAACCAATATTGTCCTTCCAGTACAAACTCTTTTCTGAATTCCTCGTCAATAATTTCAATTGTCAAATCACCATCGAAGTTTCCCATTCCTCGCGAAGCATAATATTTATTAAAGAAAATTTTTGCTTCTTCTGGAGAAGATTCAACCAAAGATTCAACCAGTATCAAATACATTTCCGGAATACGAATCATATTCGCTCCGTTGAAACCGATTCCCGCCAAATCTTTATCGCCCGGATTTATCAGCACACGATCCAACACTTTCAGATAACGATCTCCATAGATACGGATTCTATCCGCTAGCGACATATTATATATATTAGGCACTCCTATCCATTCATTACGATAATCAAACTTATCATCCCGTCTTTTATACATTTCCGGCTCCGCAGGCAACCACCCCCCGCTCTGCAAAAGAAGCTCCCCAGACCAATTATCATACATATTGGAAACATAAAGTCCGAAAATAGCTTCATCAGCATTTACCGTCCCTCCCATACAGCGGATAAAATGCGTGGAACTAATCGTTGTTCCGTCACTCGGTAACGGAAACCTGCCGGATTCGATTACCTCACGAGCATACATTCCCGCACTATCCAAATCACCCGCCCTTCCCCTTGTCCAATAGACACGGGCTAAAGTTGCCTTCACCGCGTAAAGATTAAAATGAGATACGCGTTCACTGGTAAACAAATCATACATATTCTCCGGCAAACGAGGATAAACCAAAAGCTTCTCGTCTTCTGTCAATAACTGTTCCGCTGCCTTCAAGTCTGCAATAATCTTCTCGTAACATTCTCCCGTCGTGGAAAAAGGTGTCACGTACATCCCGTATTGTGTAACATAGGGAATCCCCCTGTTTTCTTCCAAAGCCGAACCGTACATCCTCAACAAATCAAACAAGACATACGCACGAACCCCTAAAGCTTCCCCTTTGTACATCTTTTCATGTTTCAACCTCTTTCCATCCCAAATTTCCAACCTCTCTAATATTTTATTCACGTCACTTACAAACTTGTAAGAAGTCTGCCACATTTTTTTATACCTGTCTATCGCCCGTTGGTCCGTGTGATCATGCATTATAATCTTGTCATATATACCACCCGCCGAAGCATCACTACCCGCCTCTTTCCCTATAGCGAAATACTGTCCCAACAAATCAATCGTCTGTTGGAAAGTTTCTCCATACATATCCCCCTTTGCTAACGTCACGTAAAGCCCGTACATAGCCTCCTCTATCCCCTCTTGATCCGTGAACAAATCATCTTCCAAAATAGAAGACTTATCGCGTGCCGTTAAAAAATCCTCACAGGAAGAAAAAAAAACTCCCAGTAAAAATACCAATACAATAACTCTATTCATAATTCATTTATATTAGAATGTAGGACTAATCATAAAATTGAAACCGCGCATAAACGGATAAGAAGTA
This sequence comes from uncultured Butyricimonas sp., assembly GCF_959596855.1. NCBI lineage: Bacteria > Pseudomonadati > Bacteroidota > Bacteroidia > Bacteroidales > Odoribacteraceae > Butyricimonas > uncultured Butyricimonas sp. The sequence goes on along the minus strand of NZ_CAUFYA010000026.1, from coordinate 43,700 downwards.
CCTCTTTCATACTTCACGGTAGATAACCGCAACACATCCGAGAATGTAACACCCACTGTCAATCGCTTCAAGCCGATTCCTCTCACCCACGTTTGAGGCAAATTATACGAGATTGACACGGATGACAAATAAACCTCGTTCTTCTTCTCCACAAACCGGGCCGATTTAACAAACCGTTGTTGCTCATACTCTCCTTTAGGATACGCCACCACATCACCCGGTTTTACCCAACGATCCGTGTACGCCCGCACATCCACGTTTTTGGTTATATCTATATTTTCCACCTTTGCAGCCCGTGTCGAATTATAAATATACCCCCCGAACGTGTAACTGAATGCCATACCCACGCTTATATCCCGCCAAGCTGCCGAGAGGGACGAACTTCCCTCGAACCAAGGTTTTGTATCCCCTAATGCGACCATATCTTCCACATTATAAGTATACGTGGGTTCTTTCGTATCTTTTTTTAAAAACACTTCCAACCCGTTAGCCGGATTAATCCCCCACGAATCCACGGCATAAATAGCATCCATTGACTCCCCTTCGCGAAGTTGCAACTTGGGTGCAACCCCCTTGTCCCGCATATTCGCTTCGTTCTGTCTGGCTAGTGCATTACTAATTTTCATCAATTTATTTTCCGTGTGATGCGTATTCACGGTCAAACGCAACAACCAATCCGTTGTCCTCACCAGCAAAGAAGAAACAGATATCTCCATTCCCCAGTTCAAACTCTCACCGAGATTGGCTTGAACCGTGGCAGCCCCGGTAGAAAGAGGAAGCCCGATCGGCAACAAGGCATCTTTCGTGCGTTGTCTGTAAAAATCAAGATTCACCTGAAACCGCCCTTCAAGAATATCCAACACGACACCACCATTCATATTCAAGGTGCGTTGTGCCTTCAAGTCGGGATTCCCTAATTGCGATGGAATTGCTCCTAATCCTAACAGATATGCGTCCCCGTAAGTATAGATTGTCTGCGCCATATTACCACCAAAATTACCACTACCGACAAAACCTATACTACCGCGGAATCGGAAAGTACTTATCCAAGAAAGTGCTTTGATAAAACTCTCGTTATGAGCGTTCCAACCTATTCCGAAAGACCAATAAGGAGCCCATTGATTATTTCCTCCCAAAACCGAACTACCGGAACTTCTATAACTTCCATCAAGGAAATATCGATTTCTAAAAATAAAATTCAAATTCGCAAATACCCCCACGCTTGCCGAATAATCGTTACTACCTCTAGGCTTTCCTCCCGAAGGATAAGTTCGGGCAAAATTAATATCATTCATTACAGGTTTAAGAAAACCTCTTCCCTCCATACCGAATGATGATGAATTACTTTGAGTTATTGTTGAACCGACATTCGTTGTCAAAATACTTCCCTTGTCATCAAAAGGCAACGAATAACTTACCGACCCGGTCATACTCCAACTTGTCCCCTCTGCCCCCGACAAAACGTATCGACCTTTGGTATTGGCAGATTCATTCCCCTCCATAGATGATGTATGCAAACTGGATATATAATCATCACTTCGATTATCACTTAAAGATAAATTCGCACTTAAATTTACAATCATACCCTTCATCACATCCCAACGAAACGTCAAATTGTTACTTATATTCTTCGACTTGCTCTTCGAGAAACTTCCCGTTGACGCATTATACATAGGATTAACTGCACCAAAAGAAAGTTTAGGTATTAATTCTCCATACTCATCGTACGGACAATCATATGGATTCAGCACCACCCATTGAGAATACGATCCGTAAGGAGAATTTTTCGAATCCGTCTTTCGAATATCCGAACGGAACGTAACCGTCAATTTATTTCTAAAAATATACGAGAAATAAAAACCGATACCATAATTCCGCCGAAAATCCCCTTTCATCACACCATGTGCATCCCCGTAACGGGCAGTCACACTATAATCCAAACCACCTCCTCTACCGGTAACAGAAAGCGAGTGGCTATGCGACCAAGCAATTCGCACGGGTATTGCTGCCCAATCGGTATAAACACCCGAGTTAACCAACTTCAATTTCCTGTTATACTCCATTTCCTTCTCTCCATTCATTCCCTCATATATTCCCCAACGTCTTTCCAATTCCAATTTCTGCCTTGGATTACACAAACTATAGGAACTCACATCAGGGAATTGGATATCAGGCACAAAATTGTAACGCATCCGCAATTTACTATCCGCAACTCGTTTACGAGTCACCACGATAACCCCGTTAGCCGCTTTATCACCGTAGATAGCCGTTGCCGAAGCATCCTTCAACACATCGACACGCTCAATATCAAACACATCCATATCATACAATCCTTCCAAAGTTGTTTCCACTCCATCCACGATAATCAATGGAGAGTTCAAACCATACTGGTCATCGGAAGTCTTTATCGAAGTCGTACCCCGGATAATAATCTCCGGGATATAATTAGGATTCGAACCCTGCTCGTTATTATCCACGATTCTCATTCCCGGCACAAGCACGGTCAACGCCTTGAACAAATTCGTCTGAGAAACTGCAAGAATATCTTCGGAACGAACCGTGGATACCGCTCCCGTGTAACTATTCTTTGATGCCGTGTATATACCGTTTACCACCACTTCATCCACCTCGTTCACCTCCTCGCTCATCGTGACGTTAATCGTCTTCTCTTTCCCGACCTTAACCTCTTCACTCTTCATCCCGATACAAGAGAATTGCAACACCGTTTCCGACGAAGTAGGGACAACAATCTCGTACATACCATCCGCGTTAGTTGCCACCCCCGTGGAAGTACCCTTGATTATCACTGTCACTCCCGGAAGAGGCTCCTTATTTTTATCAAGCACCACTCCTTTGACTGTAACGCCCTTCCCGTCCAAGTTCTTCTTATCGGATTGGTATTTCACCGTAATATACTTGCCATCGGTAATTTCCGAGTAAGTGAACGGCTTCCCTTCCAACACCTTTTTCAACGCATCAAGTATCGTGACATTCTTCAATGATGCCGTCACCTTATACCCCTGCACGTGATCATACGTGAACAAAATCTTATACGGGGAAAGTTTTTCCAACTTTTTCAACACCTCCCCTAAAGCCTCCTCTTTAAAATCTACCGTAATATTCTTCCGTTCTTGAGCCTGAACAAAAGACGTTAAAAGCAAGAAACACGCGAACAATACAATCCGAGAAACCCCGAACAGCCTAATTTGCCCTCGCGTGCAAAAAATACTTTGATGTCCCATAAATTTGTCTTGTTAATTTTATAATTCATATACAAGAACACGCATAATCAAAAATAGGGTACCCCCCTTTTTAAAAAAATTAGACAAAAAAATAACAGCCGCAAACACGGCTGTTAAACAACACAAACACAATATACTAACCTGTTAATCTACAAATATCGTATTTCCCTCACGAGTAATTTTCATATCTCCCATCATATTCAATAATTTCAAGGCATTATCCACGGGCAAATCCCTTTCCGCCAAGAAATGCAAACGCAAATGCATAAATGTTTCATCCCGGAACACGACACGCACACCATACCACCTGCACAACTCCCGCATAATCTCCGCCAAAGACTCGTTATCAAAATAAAAATACCCTTCAATCCATAAATAAAAACTATCCGTGTCCACATTTTTAATCTCGAAAGAACCATCTTCCCTTAAAAACGCATCCTCTCCCGGACGAATAACCGCTTCCGCGGCAGAAACCTTATCCGTCACCCGGACGCTCCCCTGCAACAACGTCACGTGAGTATCCTCTATGGAATAAGCACGCACGTTAAACTCCGTTCCCAACACCTCCGTCACCAGATCCCCGACCTTCACTTTAAAAGGACGTGACGCATCATGTGCCACCTTAAAAAAACCTTCTCCCTGCAACTCGACAACTCTCTCTCCTTCCGGGAAAACACTAGGGTACCTTAACCTACTCTCCGCATTCAACCACACCCGGGTTCCATCCGACAAACACAATTGATAAAAACACCCGCTGGATGTCGAAAGCGTGTGCATTTCCATCTCACTGTCCGGTTCTACAGGTTCATAAACCAACATCTTGCCACTATCGGAAACCACCATGATATTACCCGGCAAACTATCCGTTTTCGAGTTCGAAAGAACCACCTTTCGTCCGTCCCCCGTGCACAACACCACGTTCGAGAAAGAAGTGTCCGGCAAAAATGTAACAAACTCTCGTTGAACAGAAGGCTGGAAAGTAAACCTAAATACCCACAACAACAACAAAATACTTGCCGCCCCGCTCACGAAACCGACCAACAGGCGTCTATGCCTCTTCACCCGCTGTTTTCGTGCAAACTTACCCCATGCCTTATCCGAATCCGTTTCCAGCAACTCACGGACGAAATAACTTCTGCAATCTTCCAACAAACGCATATCACGTGCGCAGTCCGGATCCGATAACATTCTTTCCAACTCCTCATCCTTGATTTGGGGATCATCCAAAGCATCCAACAACCTATCTGTTTTATCCATATCTTGCTTTATATTATCCATCTTCTAATCTTTAATAAATACACCTATCATCTTGTTTAGGGTACCCCCTTCATTCATTTTTTCCAAAAAACTCTTCTCTCAACAACTCCAAAACCCTCATCATGTGCTTCTTCACCGTATTTCTACTAATTCCCAACAAATCCGCCGTTTCCAAATACGTCTTCCTATTAAAACAACATTCTTCCAATACTCTCCGGGTTTGAACAGGCAAAGTAGAGATCACCTTTTCCACACGCATTATTCTATCCTCATCCTCTCCTGGCAAATCCTCCCCCTCTCTATCCGCTTTCATAAGCATTGCTGCATATTTATCGACCGCCTTGCGATGACGCAAATAATTCATGCTTCCATGTTTCACCCGCAAAACAAGAACTGCAAACAATTCATCTTTTTTAAGTTCCTTATACTTCTTCCATGCATACTCGAAAGCTTCACTCACCACATCCTCACTCGCATCCTTATCATTCAAGTAAGTATAAGCATACTGACACAAACGAGAATAGTTCTCCTTAAACATATTCTCGAACTCTCGCTCCAAATTTCGACGCCCCAACATAAATATCAAATATAAATCCTAAAGACAAATTAATACAATTTCATCGACATTTTGCAAAAACAAAACCATTTTCTTTCACCCCTCTCTCCATATGCAACCATTTAATGAGCTTCCACCGGCGAAAAAAAAGAAACGGGATCCCGTAGAATCCCGCTCCCGCAAAAAAAATATAAAACACAACATATTATTTTTCATGCTCGTAACGGACGAAGACCTCCATCGCCTCGTATTCCGCCATCCCAATCCTGTTATACAAATCGGCCGTGTTACGATTGCGATCTTCCGCCCGCTGCCAGAACTCCCGCGGATCATCTCCCGGGTATGCCGGACCGTTATTCTGGGAACCGTGCCTGTAAATAGCTTCCCGTTTGATTGTCAATTCCGACGGGCTCACCGGTACAGCCATATCGACTTTCTCCATTTCCCATTCCAACCATGCCCCGCGGTACAACCACGTGTAACAATCCCGGAACCATTCATCCCCACTCACGACATCAAACGCCCGCATGATTGCCTCTAGACAAACGGCATGTGTCCCGTGCGGGTCGGCAAGATCCCCCGCCGCGTATATCTGGTGAGGCCTGATCTCCCGCAACAATTTCACGATAATATCAACATCCCCATCTCCTAACGGCTTCTTCTTCACCGAACCCGTTTCGTAGAAAGGCATATTCAAGAAATGCACTCTCTCTTTCGGTATTCCCATAAACCGACAGGCTGACAACGCCTCTGCCGAACGCAGTGCCGCCTTGTACGGTAACAACTCCGGCGATTCGTTTTCCTCCGGTTTCCGGTTATGTATCTTGTCTTTCAAGCTTTTAAAACTCTCGTTCTCCATTCCCAAGTTACGAGAGAACATATCGGCAACATCCATCATCTGGTACAAATAATCGTCAAACACGGCGATATTCCCCGATGTCTGGTACGCCACGTGCACCTCATGCCCCTGTTCCACCAGACGCGCCTCGGTACCTCCCATGGAAATCACGTCATCATCCGGGTGCGGGCTGAAAATCAACACGCGTTTCGGGTAAGGATTCGCCCTTTCCGGACGGGTTGAATCATCGGCGTTCGGTTTCCCTCCCGGCCAACCGGAAATCGTGTGTTGCATATCGTTGAACACCTCGATATTCACTTTATTTGCCGAACCGAACAACTCGATCAGATCACTCAGACCGTTCTCCTGATAATCTTTATCCTCGACCTTCAATATAGGCTTCTTCAATTTCTGGCACAAACGCAAAACCGCCTTACGAATCAGTTTCTTGTCCCAATCCACCTTGCTCACCAACCACGGGTAATCCGCTCTCGTCAATTCACCCGCCGCGCTCTCGTCAATCACGAACTGCACGTTTGAATGCATCTGCAAGAAAGTGGCAGGCACCGTGTCCGACACCCGTCCTTCCACGGTAGCCTTGATGATCGGGGCTTTCTTCTCTCCCCATGCGAGCAAAACAACCCGTCTTGCTTTCATGATCGTCCCCACCCCCATGGTAATCGCTTTCGTGGGTACCAGATTCCGGCTCCCGAAATCCTTAATCGCGTCTTTAATCGTCAAGTCATTCAAGTAAACCTTTCTCGTGGTAGACGTGATAAAAGACCCCGGCTCGTTGAAACCGATATGTCCCGTCCGACCGATACCCAGTACTTGAAGATCAATTCCGCCCTCCGCGTCAATCGCTTTCTCGTAATCCTCGCAGAATTTCTCTATCTCTTCTTCCGTCTGTAAAGTACCGTCGGGTATATGAATATTTTTAGGATCAATATCTATATGATCAAATAAATGATGATGCATGAAATAATGGTAACTCTGCTCCGACTCTTTCGGCATCGGCAGATACTCGTCCAAGTTGAACGTCACCACGTTGCGGAAAGACAAGCCTTCCTCCCTGTGCATCCTCACGAGTTCTTGGTACAATTTGATCGGGGAAACTCCCGTCGCCAATCCCAGAACACACTTTTCACTGCTGGCAGCTTTGGTTTGCACCAAATCTGCGATTTCCCGGGCAACGGCTTTCACCGCCTCGTCCGCCGTTTCATAGATCTGAACGGGTATCTTCTCGAACCTGTCAGCTCCCTCTCCCTTCGCGATGTAGTTTTTTGTTATTACCATATTGTTCCTCCTTTTATATACCGGTTAATAGAGTGAATAAACACTCTCCGAATCATCATACAAATGTTCCATCACAATCATCAACGTTCCCAGTATCGCCGAATAGCCTCCCAAGTTACTCATCACCAGCTCGCAATGATTGCGCATCCGGGCCAAAGCATATTTATTCACCGCCTGTCGCACCGGAACGATCAGCAAATCCCCCGCCTCCGTGACTTCTCCCCCGATCACGACCATATCCGGGTTAAACAGGTGTATCATCGCGGCAATCCCTTCGCCCAACTTCTCGCCCGCCTGATGCAACACCTCGATTGCCGAAATATCGTCTTTTCCGGCGGCATCTATAACGACTTGCAACGACCTCCCCGCCACTTTCTCGATTGCCCGACCGGAAGACACCGTTTCCAAGCATCCGATTTTCCCGCAATGGCAAGGCGCATCCAGTCCCGAAATACGGATATGCCCGAACTCTCCGGCCATCCCGATTCCCCCGCGATACAACTTGGAGTTCAAAATCATTCCCAAACCGATACACTCGTTTACGCTAATACAAAGAACATTGTTTATATTTTTCGCTATCCCGAACGTGTGTTCCGCCATCGCCATCACGTTCGAGTCATTATCGATAAACACGGGCATCCCCAACATTTCTTCCAGAATGTCCTTCAAACCGGGACGTTCGTACGTCAGATAAGTATAGGTATTCCCTTCCCGGTCTATCAATCCCGGAAGCGCAACCCCGCACATTTTAATCTTCGTGCGGTCAACACCCAATTTCTCGATAACCTCGTCAATTCTCTCCTTGATATATTTCAGCGTGACATCATCATCCTGTCCTTCCAGTATGGACGGGTATTCCAGAATCCCCTCTATCGGCTCGTTTTGCAGGTTAAAAATAGCTATTCGCAAATACTCGCGCCCTATATCCACGCCCAGTATATAGGCAGCATCGGGATTCAATGAAAAAACATGAGGACGTTTCCCCCCGATAGAATTTCCGCATCCCCGGTCAACAACCCAACCCTCCTCCATCAACTCATCAATCATCTTACCGACCGTGGGGGTAGTCACGTTTGTCAACCGACAGATTTCAGGCTTCGACAACTCGCCCATCCTGTAAAGGAAGCCGATAATCGCCTTCTTCTGCAAGTACCGCTTCTCCTTCAAGCCCGGTAAAAACCCTTTATTTATGGTGTTCGAGTCGTTCATAATTTCATCTATCCGAAGAATTCATCATTATCACACCACAAATATATAAAATACTTTCTAAAATATTTACGAAAGTATCACTCAAAATGAAAAATATTTTTCTTACCACATAACTTTTACCCGCTATTCAAAACATACTATTCATCCGGGCAACTGTAACAACCTTCCGATTCGTACTCTATCTCGACGGTCAAGTGGTCGATTCCCATCTCTTTCAACTTATCGACAGCCTCGTGCTTTACCTTGATAACATCTTCCCGCGAGGCAACGTCCGGGACAATCAAATGAGCGGAAGCGATATTCTTCTCCCCGTCCAACGTCCACACGTGCAGGTCATGCACTTCCTTCACCCCCGGCACCCCCTCCAGAACAAGCTTCACCTTATCTTCCGGTATATGTTCCGGCGTCGCTTGCAGAAGAATCCGGAAAATAGCGTACAGGTTGCGACACACGTTTGTCAGGATAAAAATACCGATACACACGGACAGAAGCGGGTCTATGAAATACCATCCCGTGTAACGGATAACCAAGCTGCCGACCAGTACCGCCAACCACCCCAGCACATCTTCCAGTAAATGCAGCATCACGGCACGCTGGCTGATGGAATTTCCCTTCATCAGACGCAACGCCGCAAAACCGTTCACCGCCAACCCCGCGATAGCCAACCACATCATCCCCGAATAATTCACCTCGGCAGGATGAAAAAGACGGGGTATCGTCTCCATAAAGACAAAAACAGACCCGACGAGCAACACGATAGAATTAATCAAAGCTCCCAAGGTTGAAAACCGCTTGTACCCGTAAGTAAATGTCCGGGTTCTCCGTTTCTTCGAGTATCGTTCCAAGAAAAAAGACACCCCTATCGAAAAAGCATCCCCGAAATCATGGACGGCATCCGATATAATCGCTACCGAATTCGTCCACACGCCCCCGATAATCTCGATAACAGCGAAACCTAAATTCAAGAAAAAAGCGATACCCAAATTCTTCGTACTATCCCCGTGAGAATGATTGTGACCTGCATGTGAATGTCCCTCGTGCGAATGTTCGTTCTTCATGGCTACTTATTTTTTGTAAAAATACTCAATTCTTCCATGAATGGTTTCATTTCATCGAGAAAATAATTACCTTTGCACCCGATAAAAGTGGAAAGATTTGGCTGATTGCAACCACGGAAAAAAAGTGCTAAAACGCAGAATAATTCTGAATTCAACCATCCATGTACTTTCCTATAGTTTAATTTACGATTTATGATTCAATCTAAAATCTAAAATCCTTAAATCTAAAATTAATTTATGGGATACTTATTTACATCTGAATCCGTATCGGAAGGACATCCGGACAAAGTGGCAGACCAGATTTCGGATGCCGTGCTAGACAAAATCATCGCGTTCGACGCAGACGCCAAAGTTGCCTGCGAAACACTGGTAACCACGGGACAAACCGTCATCGCGGGAGAAATCAAAACGAAAACTTACGTGGACGTGCAACAAATCGCCCGTGACGTGATCAACCGCATCGGTTACACCAAAAGCGAATACATGTTCGACGGGAACAGCTGCGGAGTCCTCAGCGCCATTCACGAACAATCTCCCGACATCAACCGGGGAGTGGTACGCGAAGACCCGATGGAACAAGGAGCCGGCGACCAAGGCATGATGTTCGGTTACGCTTGCAGCGAAACGGATAACTACATGCCGCTAGCTCTCGAGTTATCACACCTGCTGTTATTCGAGCTCGCCCGAATCCGCAAGGAAGGACAAGAAATGACCTACCTGCGCCCGGACTCGAAATCACAGGTAACCATTGAATACGGCGACGACAACAAACCCGCCCGTGTTCACACGATAGTGATCTCCACCCAGCATGATGAATTTGTCCGTGCCAAAGAAACATCACCGGAAGCCCGGCTTGAAGCTGACGCCCAAATGGTGGATCAAATCCGTTGGGACATCATCAACATTCTGCTTCCGCGGGTAAAACAACAATTGCCGGAACGCGTGCAAGCCCTGTTTGACGAGAACCTGATTCTCCACGTCAACCCCACGGGCAAATTCGTAATCGGCGGTCCTCACGGGGATACCGGGCTTACCGGAAGAAAAATTATCGTTGACACTTACGGCGGCAAAGGCGCACACGGCGGCGGCGCGTTCTCCGGCAAAGACCCTTCCAAAGTAGACCGTTCAGCCGCTTACGCCGCCCGTCATATCGCTAAAAACATGGTTGCGGCAGGCATCGCCGACGAAATATTAATTCAAATCTCCTACGCCATCGGTATCGCCCGTCCCGTGGGAATATTCGTGAACACTTACGGCACGGCAAAAGTAAACCTGAGCGATTCCGCTATTGCCGGGAAAATCGAACAACTTTTCGACCTTCGCCCGAAAGCCATCGAGCAACGCTTGAAACTCCGTAACCCGATCTATCAGGAAACGGCAAGTTACGGCCACATGGGAAGAACTCCCAGAACCGTGAAAAAAGTATTCACCTCGAACTATTGGCCGACTAAAGAAGTAAAAGTCGAACTTTTCACGTGGGAAAAACTCGATTACGTCGAAAAAATCAAAGAAGCCTTTTTATAAAAAAACGAGAGGTGTTCCCTCTCGTTTTTTTAGTTCGTAAAGTTTATAAAGTTCATAAAGTTTATAAGGTTCGTAAGGTATAAGGACTTTGAGAACCGAAGGTTCAACTTTATAAACTTTATAAACCTTACAAACTTATTAGTCCCTCCGCCCCATAAAGATCATGACATAATATAATAAGGTAGCTAAAGAACCAAGCGCGGCAATCACGTACGTGTAAGCAGCCCATTTCAAGGCATCCTTAGCACTTTCTTGCGATTCGTAAGTCGTTATACCGGAATTCCGCAACCATGCCAATGCCCGATGACTGGCATCAATTTCCACGGGTAACGTGATAAAACTAAATAAAGTCATTGCTCCAAAAAGAATAATCCCAGCCAACATTACTTGAGGGAATGCCTGTAATGTCAAGATTCCCGCCAACAGTATCCATTGTACCCACCGGGAAGCAAAACTTACCATCGGCACCAAAGCCGAACGCAATTTCAACATACCGTAAGCCTGCGCATGTTGCAAAGCATGACCGCACTCGTGTGCTGCCACAGCCGCGGCTGCCACATTGGCACCATAATATACTTCCTGACTCAAATTAATCGTCTTGTTCGTCGGATTATAATGGTCGGTCAGTTGCCCCTGTACACTACCGATCTTCACCCCTTGTACACCATTATCCCTCAACATTTTCTCCACCACGTCTTTCCCGGTCATCCCGTTAGCGGTGGGTATTTTAGAGTACTTCTTAAAACGAACTTGTAACTGGTGGCTTACCAACCAACTCAAGATCGCAAATCCAATAAATATTATCCAAATCAAACTCATTCCTGTCATAAATCAATCAAATTAAAATTCATTTCAAATATATACAAAAAACAGACCATTCCCCCCGTTGATAAATATTTTTAGCAAGAATGACATAAACTATTGCTTTTTAATAAAATCTTCACTAATTTGTAACCCTCGAATTATTTGAACAGTTATATACGTTATTAACTAAACTGTATTATAATGAAGACCTATAAACCTAACGAAATTAAAAACATCGCGCTGGTGGGTAGTGCCGGGTCCGGCAAAACCACGTTAGCGGAATCCATGATGTACGAGGGCGGGGTCATCCCGCGCAGAGGTAGCATTAGTGCAAAAAACACTTCATCCGACTACCGTCCGGTAGAACAGGAATACGGATCATCAGTATTCCCGGCTGTACTATACACGGAGTGGAAAGAGCACAAGCTCAATTTTATTGACACCCCGGGTGCAGACGATTTTGTCGGAGGAGTTATCTCTGCGCTGAACGTTGTCGATACCGGAGTAATGGTCATTAATGCCGTTAGAGGTGTCGAGGTAGGAACCGAAATCATCGCGCGTCACGCGAAAAGACTCAACAAACCGTTGATTTTCGTTATCAACCAAGTAGATCACGAGAAAGCAAATTTCGATCACACGATGGAACAAGCGAAAGCCGCTTTCGGTTCAAAAGTCGTGCAAGTACAATACCCCGTGAACCCGGGACTCGGATTCAACCGGGTAATTGACGTTTTAAAGATGGAAATGTACCAATGGAAACCCGAGGGCGGCAAACCGGAAGTACTCCCCATCCCCAAAGAAGAAGAAGAGAAAGCGCACGAACTGCATAACGCATTGATCGAGGCTGCCGCCGAGAACGACGAGCAACTCATGGAATTATTCTTCGAGAAAGGCTCGCTAACAGAAGACGAGATGCGCACGGGAATCCGCAAAGGACTCATCGCACGGGACATGTTCCCCGTGTTCTGCGTGTCGGCAGAGAAAGACATGTGCGTGCGTCGTTTCATGGAATTTGTTATCAACGTGGCACCGAGTGCCGGCAGCATGCCCCCGTCCATCACCGAAGACGGTCAAGAAGTTCCTTACGACGAAAAAGGCCCGACCTCCCTGTACATGTTCAACACCACGGTAGAGCCTCATTTGGGAGAAGTGATTTATTTCAAAGTCGCTTCCGGCACCATACATGAAGGCGATGATTTATACAATGCCACCAACGACAGCAAAGAACGCATCTCCACGCTATACGCGGTAGCCGGGAAAAACCGTGCGAAAGTACCTGAAATGATGGCAGGAGATATCGGCGCCACCGTTAAACTGAAAAACACGAACAACGGCGACACGCTGAACGAGAAAGACGTTCATTACAAATTCGGTCAAATCCAATACCCGAATCCCCGTTTCAGAACAGCCGTACGTGCCGCTAACACGAGCGACGAAGAAAAACTCGCCGAAGTACTGCAACGTATTCATCAGGAAGACCCCACGTTCCTCGTGGAATATTCCAAGGAATTGAAACAAATGATTATCTCCGGTCAGGGAGAATTCCACCTGAACACGATGAAATGGCGCATCGAGCACAACGACAAGTTGGAAATCGAATTTTACCCGCCAAGAATACCGTATCGCGAAACCATCACCAAATACTCTTACGCCGACTACCGCCACAAGAAACAATCGGGAGGTGCCGGACAATTCGGAGAAGTACATCTCGTGATAGAACCTTATTCCGAGGGTATGCCCGCCCCGACCATGTACAAAATCAACGGTGTCGACAGCAAAATTTCAGTGAAAGACACCGAAGTCGTTGAATTGCCGTGGGGTGGGAAACTGGTATTCTACAATTGTATCGTGGGTGGTGTTATCGACGCCCGCTTCATGCCGGCAATCTTGAAGGGTATCATGGAGAAAATGGAAGAAGGCCCGCTTACCGGCTCATACGCCCGCGACATCCGTGTCAGCGTGTACGACGGCAAGATGCACCCCGTGGACTCAAACGAAATCTCGTTCAAACTTGCCGGACGCAATGCCTTCAGCGCCGCGTTCAAACAAGCCGGCCCGAAAATCCTTGAACCTATCTACGACGTGGAAGTCCTTGTTCCGGACGAATACATGGGCGACGTGATGGGCGACCTCCAAACCCGTAGAGCCATCATCATGGGAATGGAAGCCGACTCCGGGTTCCAGAAACTAATGGCGAAAGTACCGTTAAAAGAAATGCAACGCTACTCCACGGCATTAAGCTCCATCACCGGTGGACGCGCCTCCTTCACGATGAGTTTCGCCAGCTATGAAAAAGTGCCGTCAGAAGTTCAGGATGAGCTGCTGAAAACTTACCAAGAAGAGAAGGAAGACGAAGATTAATTACAGATACATAAATTCAACTTATACGACTCCAACTATTTTGATTGTATTCAAAATAGTTGGAGTTTCTTTACTCGCGAACAAGTGGAACAATACTAATTACACGGAATAACAGCCGCTAAATTTCATTATTCCCGGAGCAATACATCAATTTTACATATTAATAATACAAAAACAAATACATTTGTATATATTTGTATCATCACACGCTCAAAACTTGCAAACAATACATTAATCTATGACACCCGAGAAACAAACAGAAGAATTGTCTAAAAACAAAATTTTTAATTTACATGTCATTCATTATAACATAAAACTCTTGCTAAGAAGCAAGTTCTTGATCATCTATTTTCTTTTCACATATGGGATCATTATATATGCACAAATACGAAACCAAAGTAATATTTTCTATTCTTCCAGCTTGGATGAATTAAACTTCTCCTCGTTTATTCCATACATGAATACTTTCCTCTTCTCTATTTTTCTAACACTCCCGTTAATTGTCTTCGGATCATACTTTTTGTACAAAGAACGCAAAATCGACACATTAGAAACAATATACTATCGCCCGATAAGTAACACGAAATATATACGGGGAATCTGTTTTGCATTTATTTGTGTCTTTGGTGGAGTTGCCACATTACTTCTGTTATTAACCATGTTCACGCATGTATTTACCAGTTCTGCACCTTTCAATATATTACATTATTTATTTTATCTGCTCACGCTACTTGTCCCCACCATTGTATTCATATTGGGACTCTCGTTTTTCATGGTTACTTGGATAAAAAGCCACATACTAAGTATTATTATTCTTTTGGGATACGTGTTTTTCACCGTATTTTACATTACAGATTATCAATCCGGCCTTCTTGACCCGTTCGGGATCACGCTTCCCAATACATTCTCTGACATCACGGGACACCCGAATATAACAAATTATCTTCTCCAACGCGGTTGCTGGCTTTTCCTTGGCTTAGGATTAATTCAATTGACCGTGCTTAACTTTCCCCGGCTTCCCAATCATCCCTCAAAAAAACAGAGGCTCTACATCACAGTAACTCTCATCACAATCGGACTTCTCTCCGGTATCACCTTTTTCATTTCAAACCAATGTTCACTCTCACTCCGTCATACTTATTCTGACATCTATAACAAATTTACATCCGCCCCCAAAGCAACATTATTATCGCAAAACATAAAATACGAGCAAACGCATAAAAAAATGTCAGTAAATTCCGAATTACTCGTACAAAACCTATCGGGAAAAATACTTGATGAAATTATCCTCTATCTTAATCCCGGTTTAAAAATCACTTCGCTGACTTCTAACGGAATACCCCTACCTTATGAACGCAAGCAGCAAGTCATTATTATTAAAAACCAGCTCCTTGTCAATGATTCAATAGAGTTTCAAATATCATACGAAGGACGAGTCGATGAAAATTTATGCTATTTGGATATCCCGGACAAAGCAATCACGAATACAAGTGATAAAATGTATTTAGCGAGTCGCCACGGGAAACATTACGCATACCAAGAAAAAAACTTCACTTTACTAACCCCGGAAGTTTCATGGTATCCAACAACGGAACCTCCCGTAAATCCACATTCACCACACGAAACACCTAAAAATTTCACGAATTATACATTACAAGTATCACCCACCGGAAAAAACAAAGCAATCTCACAAGGGAAAAAATCATTTAACAGCAAATACACCGTTTTTAAAAATGAATATCCACTCACCGGTATTTCACTCTGTATCGGGGATTACATAACTCGTAGAATCACAGTTGACTCAATCACATACGAACTTAATATCTTTAACAAACACGCCCACTTATTCAAAAATTTCGGGAAACACAAAGATTTCTCTCTCGTGGACTTAATACGACAAGTGAAACATGTAGCAGAAGTTACCACAGGAAAAAACTATCCCTACAAACGATTTATCCTCACCGAAACCCCTGTCAGTTTCACCTCTTACTTTCGTAACGCGCAAGGGGGAAGTGAATTCGTTCAACCGGAACTGGTATTCTACCCGGAGCGAGGATTCGGCACACCAATTTCTCCAAGCAAAAAAACAACCGACGAACAAGGTTCAAGTATTCAAAATTTCCTATTAAAAGAAAACAACATTCAACACTCGTTTTCATGGGAAAATATTCTGGCACTATATTCAAGAAAAAAAAAGCTACTTTATCCTGATTCTTTCGAGTATTCGAAAAACCTGCATTTGATTTTCCCGCTTTTTATCAATCAAATGACATACCTGTATTCAAGCGAATACCCCTGCATCAATACCATCGTCAACATCACTTTAATTGACAACAACGCGACAAGCACAGACGGACGCAAACATATATTACCGAGAACAGAGTTTCAAGCCATAGAATATCTTTCCGGCAAGAGTCTGAAAGAAGCTTTGCAAGACGAGCACATCGAATCACCTGTTCTTGATGCCATTCTAGTATTAAAAAATCGGGAATTGGTGGATATTCTCAACACACGAGGCATACACCAAGATAGCCTCATATCATTTTTGAACACTTTTATCACCCGGTATCAATTTCAAAAAGTGAATTTCCAGCTGCTCAACGAAGAATTCAAAGCAAAACACCACATCGATTGGGAAGAAATTATCCCTATATGGTACAATTGCAATCAAATTCCAACCTATTTTATTCAAAACACCTATTACACTATTATCAAAACAACAGACGGACGCCACCGGAGTAACGTCAAATTCAGCATTTTCAACAATAGCAACGTAGACGGCATCATAAATATCGAAAGTAAAACCTTACCACCCGGTGGATTGACCGCATTGCGACAGGCTCTTGACGAAAAGAAAAGAGCACACCTCATTAAATATCAAGCGATTGAAATCAAAGCCAACACGGGAAAAGAATTCTCTTTCATGGTGGACAACTTACGCGCAATAAGTCTAAACACGAACATTTCAGGAAATATCCCGAACCGGATTCAAATTAACAGCACCCCTAATGCCTTCTCATCCGATACGACACAATATACACGTGATCTTACTAAAGAACATTTTCTAACAACACCTGACGAAACTATCGTGGATAACACCGATCCCGGATTCAAAACGACACAATACTCCGGTAAATTACGAGCTCATCTGAAAAATGATATCCATACATGGGAAAAGTACGAGAACTTCAAATCTCAATGGATAACAACTTCCCCCGATACATGGAAACAATATATCCATCAAGAAGCCTATGGTTTCCCGATTCGAAGTTACATGTACAAAAAAGTGAAATCCAGCAACAAATCTGCAGCAGAATGGAAAACCAATCTCGACAGGGAAGGAATGTTCGAGATTCTGGTCTATATACCGGAAAACTATATTCCAGCTAATAATCGTTTAAAATCCTATATACAAAAATATGGAATTTTTTTCCATGACAAGCAGGAAGAACTCTCGTACATTAATATGAATCAAAATCAAGGCTGGCACTCTTTAGGTTCATTTTATTGCACACCCGGAGAGCATAAAATATTTCTTTACGATGAAGGTGACGAGGAGCAAATTCTCATTGCGGACGCCATCAAATGGGTATATAAAAACACGAAATAACACTGACAAAACGTGATTATACATTAGATACCGTAAAAACAAATATTCCAACAATTCTAATGTATAATCATTTTTCAATCCATATCATTTACTTATTTTCACTTTTGTTTTACCCGCCGCAATTACTTTTGAGCCATCATAAAACAAAATCTCCATACTCCCCGGCAATCCGTCCATAAAAGTATAATCCGGCATAAAAAACGTAAATCGACATATCAAATCTCTTCCCATTTTTAAAGGCAATTCCGCATTTACAATATGAGCCGAATAATCATTTTCCGGCATAGGAATATTAAACGTCACTCCTAACATTGTGATTCTTGCCTCGATTCCAAGACGATATACATCAAATGGAGCTTCCGCACAAATATACATTTCTAGCGAACTTCCCAATTTTAAAATCAAAGGGTCCCCCTCGTGTTGACCATCCACGTTCCAATATATAAAACTAGGAGTACCGGGCACTTCATCGAAAATAATAGCACGTGCGGTATAAAAAACACCACAACTTAAAACGACAATAAACGCTAACAATTTAATTTTTTTCATACTAATTTGTTTTAGATTAATAATCATATTTGCAAATATATTAAATCTCAATGAATAACTCAACATAAATATATCACATTAGTAAAATAATTACAATATATAATCACAACACTAAACAAGAAAAGAACGTACGCTTAAAAATATTATTATCGACTGCAATTGTGTCTTATCAAGCCTTTTTATACCTTTGCCCCGTCATTAAAACACGGAACTATGCACCTATTTTACACGCCGGACATCACGGGCAATGAATACACGCTACCGGAAGAAGAATCAAAACACTGCATCAAAGTACTTCGCCTCGAAGCGGGTGACCGAGTATCGCTAATCGACGGTAAAGGGGGATTCTACACCTGCGAGATCATCCAGCCGAATGCCAAGCGCTGTGAAGTCAAGTGCATCGAGAAAATAGAACATTACGGGCAACGGGAGTTCCGCATACATATCGCCATTGCCCCGACCAAAAACATCGAGCGCATCGAATGGTTCCTCGAGAAATGCACGGAAATAGGAATCGACGAGATCACCCCGCTACTCTGCGAACACTCGGAGCGAAAGATCATCAAACCGGACAGACTGGAAAAAGTAATCGTTTCCGCCATGAAACAATCGCTGAAAGCCTACCTTCCCGAGCTTCACCCGATGACACCCTTCGACGATTTCGTGCAGGCACGGCGGGAAGGCGTAAAATGTATCGCCCACTGTGACGAGGACAACAAAAAACGACTGGACGAAGCCTATCTCCCCGACCAGCCGATCACCATACTAATCGGTCCCGAGGGCGACTTTTCCAGCCGGGAAATAGAACTTGCCAAAAACAACGGCTTTATCCCCCTGACACTGGGCGAAAGTCGCCTGCGCACGGAAACCGCAGGCATCGTGGCTTGCCACAGCATCAATTTCATACAGGAAACCCGAGTAAAACACGACTGACAAACGGCATCTTCCCTTACTTGGCTATAACTTTTCCTACCCGCAAATTAGGGATATACTACCCCATTAGGCGGTTAAAAGGCGACAATTGGCAGACTATTGGGCGGGATCGCCCACTCTTCGCCTACTTATAGCCCACTCTTCGCCCACGTTTTAGTAAAAAATATGCTTTTTTAACTTGGGTGAAAAATCCTCGTTCCGTTGCAATACACGACCAAAATTTCAGCAAATTTCACCCCACCTCGGAGCTTAACCCTAGCATAACCGTTATGCATCCCCTACTCAAGCCAAAGAAAGTGAGATAAATATTCCCCGCATAAATGCACCTTCGGAACAAATTGCAAATTTTCACGCGATACACCCGTCGATATGGAAATGATTTTATATTTTTGCACGACTAATTCAAGATTCCAGAAAACTCAAAAATCGTGGACTTTATTAACGAATTGAACGAGAACCAGAGAGAGGCTGTTGTAAACACGGAAGGCCCCACGCTTGTGATTGCCGGTGCAGGATCGGGAAAGACAAGGGTATTGACATATCGCATCGCTAACTTGCTGAGCAAAGGCGTACCCGCCTACCGTATTTTGGCGCTAACCTTCACGAACAAAGCGGCACGCGAGATGCAAAAACGTATTGCCACGCTCGTCGGACAAGGAAATGCCTCCAACTTGTGGATGGGGACATTTCACTCCATCTTCTCGAAAATCTTACGGGTGGAAGCCGAACATCTCGGGTACACGTCCAATTTCACGATATACGATTCGCAGGATTCCAAGAACCTGATCAAATCGATCGTTAAAGATTTAAGACTGGATGATAAGGTATATAAACCAAACGACGTGCTGGGACGAATCTCCATGGCTAAAAACAATCTGGTCGTAGCGCAGGCGTACGCCCAATCGGCAAAAATCGTGGCTGCCGATCAAGCGGCGAAAAAACCGATGATCACGGAAATATACAAGTATTACCAGTTACGATGCCGCCAAAGCGATGTCATGGATTTTGACGATCTGTTGTTGCAAACCAATATATTGTTCCGTGACTTCCCGGAAATACTTGAAAAATACCAGAAGAAATTCGATTACATTCTGGTCGACGAGTATCAGGATACCAATTACTCGCAATACCTTATTATCAAGAAACTCGCGGAACAACACAAGAATATATGCGTGGTCGGGGACGACGCGCAAAGTATTTATTCTTTCCGGGGCGCCCGTATCGAGAACATTCTGAATTTCCGAAACGACTACCCCGGCTACAAGCTCTGCAAACTGGAACAGAACTATCGCTCCACGACCACCATCGTGGACGCGGCGAACAGTATCATCAGCCGGAACAAGGAGCAGATACCCAAAAAGACTTTCTCGGAAAACGAGGAAGGCGACAAAATACGGGTAATGAAAGCCATGTCGGACAAAGAAGAAGGTTTCCAAGTCGCCCAAGAGATATTCCGCATCTCCCAGAACGAGCAAGCGGAATTTAATGACTTTGCCATCCTTTACCGGACAAACGCGCAATCCCGTATCATGGAAGAGGCCTTGCGCAAAAGAAATATTCCTTACAAAATATACGGGGGACTCTCTTTCTATCAAAGAAAGGAGATCAAAGACCTGTTGGCATACCTTCGCCTGACCGTCAACCAGAATGACGAGGAGGCCTTGAAGCGAATCATCAATTATCCCAAAAGAGGTATCGGCGACACGACCGTGGACAAACTCAAGGAAGTCGCCCTGAAATACAACGCGAGCATCTGGACGGTACTCTGCAACTTGAACAAAGTACCCGGCGTGGTTTCTGCCGCGACGGCTGCCAAACTGACGCATTTCAGGCAATTGATCGAGGGCTTTACCGAGTTGGCAAAAGAAGAAAACGCGTACGACACGACTTACCGTATTGCCAAAACATCCGGTATCATCGACGATCTATCCGCTGACGATACCCCGGAAGGTGTATCCCGAAAGGAAAATATACAGGAGTTGCTAAACGCGGTGAAAGACTTCAGCGAAACGGCTTACAACGAGGGACGGGATGATAAACTCCCGTCGTTCCTCGAGGGAGTTGCCTTGTTGACGGATCAGGATAGCGAAAAACCGGAAGACAACAACAAGGTGACGCTGATGACCATTCACTCGGCGAAAGGATTGGAATTCGAGAATGTCTTTATCGTGGGCATGGAAGAAGACCTCTTCCCCGCTCAACAAAGCGCTTATACCCCCGCAGCTCTGGAAGAAGAAAGACGCCTGTTTTACGTGGCACTGACCCGCGCGGAGAAAAAAGTGGTCATGACATACGCCACCACCCGCTACAAGAACGGGAACGTGGTGTACCCGCAACCGTCACGATTTATCGCGGAAATCGACCCCGTTTATCTGGAAGGTTTTTTCACCCCCACCCGCTCACGGGAAGACCGGCAATTGCAAGTGCCGGGACGCGTGACGAGGATGGCAAAACCGACTTTATCCCCTCAGCCGAACGTGGAAATACCGGATGTGGACACCTCCAGATTGCAAGCGATCAGCGGCGACACGGTAGTACCCGGAATGATTATCTATCACCCGAATTTCGGGGCGGGAAAGGTCATCACGCTCGACGGATTGGGGGTAAACAAAAAAGCTAAAGTGCTATTTGCCAAGCATGGCCAGAAAGTACTTTTGTTAAAGTTTGCAAAACTATACGTGCAAGGGGATACAAATTAACGACTTATAAATAAAAAGTATTATATTTGCGGCATATTCTAAATATCTATAATTACATGCGAGGGAGTTTTATTCCGGTATAGCGAAATGATTTTTCCGGCGTTTCCCCATAAATAACTAATTTAAATACAAAACATATCCTGTAATGGACTATAATAGCCAAAGAAAAAAACTGATTCTTCCGGAATATGGGAGAAATATTCAAATAATGATTGACCATCTGGCAACAATAGAAGATAGAGACGAACGCACCCGTGCAGCCAGAACGATTATCAGCGTGATGGGAAACTTGTACCCGCATTTACGCGACGTGCCGGATTTCAGGCATAAACTGTGGGATCACTTGATGATCATGTCGAATTTCACGTTGGATATCGACTCCCCCTACCCGCTTCCCGATAAAGCCATTCTGGAAGAAAAGCCGGAAAGGCTGCCGTACAGCAAACACCGTATCAAATATAAACATTACGGGTTGCTCACCGAAAAACTAATCGAGAAAATCAAAGAAACAGAAGACCCTGAAATAAAGAGAGTTCTTACCGTACTGACGGCAAACCACATGAAAAAATCGTTCCTCACGTGGAACAAAGACTCCGTGGAAGACGAACAAATCTATTGTGATATAAACACGTTATACGGTGGTAATATCGAAATGCCGGAAGGAATGACATTATCTCATTCTAAAGACTTGTTGCAGAAGACGAATAAAAAACCTTCCAACAACAATAATAATAACAGGCAACAAAAGAATAGAAAGTTCAATTACAAGAAACACTAATTTATTTTAGATTTCAGACTGAGGTTACTCAATCTAAAATCTAAAATCTAAAATCTAAAATTAGTACATGCTGGTAACTCTTATTTTCGGGGGAAATCAAGGTGACCGGAAAGCACTCATTGATGAAGCGGTAAAAGAAATGTCGGAGCTCGGGAAGATCGAAACTCGTTCTTCCCTCTACGAAACCGCCCCTTGGGGATTTGAATCGGAGAATACCTTTTACAATCAAATCGTGACCTACAACACGGAATTATCCCCGGAAGAAGTTCTCGACAAATGCCAGCAAACCGAACAAAAACTGGGAAGGGTACGCGCGGGAGTACAATTCTGTTCCCGTACCATGGATATCGACATCCTGTTCTGTGACTCACGGATCATTGACAGCCCCCGTCTGACAGTACCTCATCCCAGAATGGCACAACGCAATTTTGTCCTGTGCCCGTTAAATGAAATCATGCCGGACTTCATGCATCCCGTTCTCCGTAAAAAAATATCCGAACTCCTGCAAGAAAGTCCGGATACTTTAAAAGCCGAAATAATTTTGTAATTTACGATTTTAGATTTATGATTTTAGATTACAAAAATCTTCATAGAGTATCCTTCAATCTAAATACAATTCATGATGATACTTATCATCATTTCCTTCTCCTCCGTCCGTGATTCGGCAATCATAATGGTAAGCGCCACGAGAGTATGATCGACAATACGCTTGCTGCCATCTTCATTATAGAGAATGCCATTCTTGTCAAGAAAATAGAGAAATAGCGTGGCGGCAATACGCTTGTTTCCATCACTGAAACTATGATTTTTAGTGATGAAGTAAAGGAGATTTGCCGCTTTCTCTTCAAGAGTGGGGTAAACGTCCTCCCCGCCAAAACTTTGATAAATATTACCTATACTGCCTTTGAAGGAATCGTCCTTTTCATGCCCGAACAAGTTGGAATCAGCACTAAAACGCATTTGGTCTATCAGATGGCGACATTCTTCATAATTTAGAATATATGTTGCCTGATTTCCCTTCGGGCGTTTCATACTCTGGTGATCATAATCATCAAGCAAAGTAAGGGCCGTGTTGTAGTTCTCGATCACGCCAAGCACTTGTTTGGCATCAAGTTCATTTTGGGTACGTTTCACAATGCGTATCACTTCTCCAAGCTGTTGCAGGCGTTGATCGTTGATGGCGTAGCCTTTGATAAGAAATTGTTTCAGTACAGAGGTTGCCCAAATTCTGAATTGAGTTGCGTTTTTTGAATTTACCCTATAGCCTACGGAAATAATCATATCCAAATTATAGTAAGGTATAACTCGCCTAACGATTCTTCCACCCTCTTCTTGAACCTGTGCATTTTTTGCACAAGTTGCCTCCTCATATAACTCTTTGGCATTATAAATATTTCGAATATGTCTGACTATTACCGTTCTATCTACCCCAAACAAATTAGCCATTTGAGGTTGTGTCAGCCATACCGTATCTTTTTCTAATTTTACATTCAACTGTATATTGCCATCTTCACTTTTGTAGAGTACCAAAGAGTCTTGAGTGACAACCTGCATATTATTCATTGTCTGTTTCTGTTAAATCCGAAATCATTTACTCCTCTTGATCTCCGCTCCGATAGCGTTCAGTTTCTCGTCGATATTTTCATACCCCCTGTCGATCTGGTCGATATTGTCAATCACGCTCTTTCCCGGTGCGGAGAGGGCAGCGATCAACAAGGCGATTCCGGCACGGATATCCGGAGAGGTCATTTTCGTGGGACGCAGTTGTGACTCGTGATTCTGACCGATAACCGTGGCGCGGTGCGGGTCACAAAGAATAATCTTTGCTCCCATGTCGATTAACTTATCCACGAAAAACAAACGGCTCTCGAACATCTTCTGGTGAATCAGCACGCTACCCCTAGCCTGCGTTGCCACAACCAAAAAGACACTCAACAAGTCGGGTGTCAAACCCGGCCACGGGGCATCGGCAACCGTGAGAATGGACCCGTCGATAAAGTCCTCTATCATGTAATGCTCTTGACGGGGGATGTATAAATCATCGTCCCGTTCCTCGATGCGGATTCCTAACTTGCGGAAAGCATTCGGGATAATTCCCAACTGGGGAATGGCGCATCCCTTGATCGTGATCTCCGAACGCGTCAAAGCGGCCAACCCGATGTAACTACCGATTTCAATCATATCCGGCAAACAACGGTGACGGCAACCGTGAAGACTCTCGACACCCTCGATAGTCAACAGATTGGAAGCAATCCCCGAAATACGGGCTCCCATGGCATTCAACATCTTGCAAAGTTGTTGCACGTAAGGTTCACAAGCCGCATTATATATAGTCGTAACCCCTTCGGCGAGGACTGCCGCCATCACGATATTCGCGGTTCCGGTCACAGATGCCTCGTCCAGCAACATGTAAGCCCCCTTGAGCTTTTGTGCCGACGCCTTAAAACACCCGGACACCCCGTCATACTCGAAAGTAGCCCCCAACTTCTCGAAGCCCAAAAAATGGGTATCCAGACGACGACGCCCAATCTTGTCCCCACCCGGCTTCGGCACCAACCCGAAACCGTGGAGCGCCAACAAAGGTCCGAGAATCATGATGGAACCGCGCAAACTGGATGCCTTATGGTAGAAATCTTCCGTTTCCAAGTACTTCAAATCGACATTGCAAGCCTTGAAGGAGTATTCCCCTTTTTGCAATCGCTCCACCTGCACACCGATACCTTTCAGCAACTCGATCAACTTGATCACGTCCAGTATCTCCGGTATATTGCTAATCACTACTTCTTCTTTCGTCAACAGGCAGGCACATATCACCTGCAACGCTTCATTCTTCGCTCCTTGAGGGACCAGTTCGCCCTTTAACCGCTTCCCTCCTATAACTTCAAACTTACTCATTCCGTATCTATTTTGTTCCGACGTAAAACTATCAAAAAATAGACGAGAAACAAAACAACACCAATTTTAAATTTGCATGACCAAAATTATTGCATACATTTGTGAAAATCATTTTTTATTGAAAAATGATTCTCACGTACCCAATATAAAAAGCTAACTCGTTTATTGTATAATAAATAATTAACGACTAAAATTACATTATGAAAAGCTTTCTAAAGTATCTATTAGCGACCGTCATCGGCGTATTTATCGTGAACATATTCATGCTCATTATCTGCATGGTAATGTTCATCAGTTCTGTCAGCCTCATCAGTTTTGCCGGCAGCAAGAGTGTTACTGTCACGGATAATTCTATTCTGAAATTATCCTTCAGCGATCCAATACCGGACAGAGCTTCCGATAACCCGTTAGAAAATCTGAATATCATGTCTTTATCCATGAACAAACAAACCGGGTTAAATAAAATACTGAAATACATCGAACAAGCCGGGAAAGACGACCGGATCAAGGGAATCTATCTTGACTTGACGGAAATAAAATCCAACTTCGGGGCACTCGCCACGATTGATGAGATTCGGGACGCACTATTGAAATTCAAAGAAAGCGGAAAATTTATTTATAGCTACTCGAACTTGGGATACGACCAGAAAAGTTACTATCTGGCAACCGTTGCCGACAGTATATTCGTGAACCCGGAAACCCCGTTATTACTCACGGGAATGTCCGCCAACGTATCGTTCTACAAGGATCTGTTGAAGAAAATCGGCGTAGAGCCGGAAGTTATCCGTGTGGGGAAATTCAAATCGGCAGTAGAGCCTTTCCTGCAAGATCACATGAGCGACGCCAACCGTGAACAAGTGCAAACCTACTTAAATTCTCTCTGGGGAAATATCATCAAGGGAATCTCAGTAACCCGTAATATACCGGTAGAGAAAATCACTCGACTGACGAACGAGTTTCAAGTATATCCTGCCGGGGAATTCGTGAAAGAAGGCTTCTTCGACGGTACTCTCTACGAATACGAAATGCTCCGCAAATTGAACGCGGCTTGTGGCATTCCGGACTCTACCCAATTATCCATGATCACGCTCGATAAATATCAAAGAGCCGTGCTCCCGACCATTAACCTTGCCAAAGACAAGATTGCCGTTATCTACGCGCAAGGGGATATCGGTTTCCAACAGTCAGCTACAAGCATTGGACCGGAATTAGCGCAAACCATACGCAAGGCCCGGGAGGATAAAAATATAAAGGCTATCGTACTACGTGTAAACTCACCGGGGGGAAGCGCCTTGACATCCGATATCATCTGGAAAGAAGTTCAGCTTGCCGCCCAAGAGAAACCGCTCATCGCGTCGATGGGAAATGTTGCCGCTTCCGGCGGGTATTACATCTCCTGTGCTGCCGATACGATCGTTGCCGATCCCACAACATTAACCGGTTCCATCGGGATATTCGGGTTGCTGTTTAGCGGGGAGAAATTGATAAAGGACAAATTAGGTATCAATTCCGACGTGGTAAAAACCAACGACCACAGCGATTTCGGCGGTGGTTACCCGTTACCTATACCAATCAGCGACAGACCGATGACCGCCTACGAGAGAAACGTGATGCAAAACTACATCAACCGGGGATATGATACATTCCTCGACCGGGTTAGCCAAGGACGCCACATGACGAAAGAGGAAGTGAACGAGATCGCTCAAGGGCGCGTATGGACCGGAGAGGACGCCTTAAAAATCGGGTTGGTTGACGTGCTAGGCGGTTTGAACGACGCCATTCGGATTGCCGCCGCGAAAGCCGGTCTGACGGAATACCAGATCACGGAACTCCCGACGGAGCGCAACCCGCTTGAAGATATCCTGTCCAACCTTACCGAAACGGTAAAAGCAAAGATTGTCAAAGAAGAGTTGGGCGATTTCTATGATGTATACCGGAGTCAAAAAGAATTACTAAAAATAAACGGTATGGTAGCCAAAATACCTTACGATCTCACTTTTAACTAAAGCGAATGTAGAACATGGTGCTCAAATATCTTACTTTATGGCCATTAAGCGTCCTGTACGGTCTAGGTGTCAGCGTCAGAAACAGACTATTTAACCTAGGTATACTGGAATCTCACGAATTTGATATTCCCATCATCTGCGTTGGAAATATCACCGTGGGCGGTACAGGCAAGACTCCCCACACGGAAGCCTTAATCAACGTGCTGAAAAACGACTACCGGGTAGCTTGCCTGAGCCGGGGCTATAAACGTAAAACGTCCGGTTTCGTGCTGGCAACGGAGACATCGACTGCCAGCGAAATCGGTGACGAGCCCATGCAAATAAAAAACAAATTCCCGGATATCACGGTCGCCGTTGATGCCAACCGGGTGAGAGGCATCAAGAAACTAATGCAATTGCCGGAGAAGCCGGATGTTATCGTTCTGGATGACGGTTTTCAACACCGGTACGTGAAAGCGGATATCAATATTTTGTTGATCGACTACAACCGCCCGATATACGAAGACCACCTCCTGCCCTTGGGACGCCTCAGAGAGAAAGCAAGCGCCAAAGACAGGGCAAACTACGTGATCGTGACAAAATGTCCGCCTAACATTTCTCCCATCGAGAAGCGGATTATTTTAAAACACTTGAACTTGATGGCTTACCAGCAATTGCTGTTCACCACGATGAAATACGGGGACATCACCCCGCTGGATAAAACCAGCCGTTGCTCCGTTACCCCGGACAGCGCTATCCTGTGTGTAACGGGAATCGCCCAACCGGCCCCTTACATCGAGTATCTTGAAAAATTAACCAAACAAATACACCAAATCGCTTTCCCCGACCACCACAATTACCGGGACGGGGATATTCACCGTATCATTCAGGAATACGACAAAATCAGCAACCCGAACAAATACATCTTCACGACAGAAAAAGATGCCGTGCGATTAGCCTTGAGTAATATCCCGGATGAAATCAGACAACGGATATTCTATGTTCCCATCGAACCGGAATTTCTGACATCACAAGACCAACTCATTAAAAATATATACAACTATGTTAGACAAGATAAAAGAAAGTAGCCGATACTTGGCACCTTATATCAAAGGAGAACACACGATCGGGATTATCTTGGGTACCGGATTGGGAGAACTCGGGAAATCCATCGAAATAGAACACGCCATTCCTTACATGGCCATCCCTCATTTCCCCGTATCCACGGTACAGGGACACCGGGGACAATTGCTTATCGGAACATTCGGGGGCAAGAAAGTGATCGCCATGCAAGGACGTTTCCATTATTACGAGGGCTATTCCATGCAAGAAGTAACCTTCCCCGTGAGAGTCATGCACGCCTTGGGTGTAAAGACATTGTTCGTGTCGAATGCTGCCGGGGGCGTGAACACGAGTTATCTCGCGGGCGACCTTATGATCATCCGGGATCATATCAACCTCTTTCCCGAACACCCGCTCAGGGGTAAGAATATCGACGAATTGGGTCCCCGGTTTCCAAGCATGGCGGAAGCATACAGTACCCGCCTGATCGAGCTCGCCGAGGAAGCCGGGAAAAAACTGGATATCAAATTATGGAAAGGCGTCTACGCCGGACTGCAAGGTCCCTCGTTCGAAACCCCGGCGGAGTACAATTGGATTCGCGTTATAGGCGGGGATGCCGTGGGAATGTCTACCGTACCGGAAATCATCGTGGCACGCCACATGGGGATGGAATGTTTCGGCATGTCCGTCATCACGAACAGTACCGCCACTCCGGATTTACTCGACACCAATCACGCGGAAGTACAAGACGTGGGTAACCACGCCCAACCACGCATGGGAGCCATATTCAAGGAAATTATCAGCCGATTATAAACGGCCGAGTTCTATCATGATTTTAGCTGCACCACGGGCATCACTCAATGCCTCGTGGTGATTCAGTTCTATCCCGAAATGCTCGCACAACGTGTTCAGTTTATAATTAGGTAAACCTTTTACCAATTTTCGGGAGAGTCGGCACGTGCAATACGATTGGGGCATCGGGATATAGATGTCCGACCGCTCCAGACAAGCCTTCAAAACACTCATATCAAACCCGGCGTTGTGAGCAACCAACGCCTCCGTGTCAAAATACCGCCCCATCTTTCCCCACAAATCGTAAAATGAAGGAGCGTCTTCCACCATCGCGGGGGTAATGCCGTGAATCCCGATAAATTTCCGGTAAAAATAAAACGGTTCCGGTTTTATCAAATGCGAAAACTCATCCGCGATAACACCGTCACGCACCACGACTATCCCGATAGAGCAAGCACTCGTCGGGTGGTGGTTAGCCGTTTCAAAATCTATTGCCGTAAAATCCTTCAACATACTTTATTCTTTAAGCAGCATACGCTTGGTGAATCATAATCAAGCATACAAAAATACGATATTATTGTCAATATCCACCCCTGTATTGTCAACAGATAATCTCATCTATCAAATAAATATAAAAACAAAACTAAACCGACAAATACCACGTACCAAATAGAAAAAATGAACGATTATGTGGCAAGAACTATGTAGAACAAGAGAAGAATATCTCGGAAGAGCCAAACTGGCAACAAAAGGTTATTCCCCAAGAAGAGTGGAAACCTTGCTTTACGAGATTGCCCGTCTGGACGGGATGGATATAAAGAAACAAGATTTTTTCAATATCTTGAATGACATCGAGATTTCACCCAAGGTAGAGCGGGAAACCGTACTACGGATAAAAGACTTGAGCAACGCTTTTCTCTTCCTCATGAAATGTGCCCAACAGCGCAAGCGGCTTTCGTCCGATTTCGTTCGGGAGGTCAGTGCCAAAGTAATGCACCATACCGGGAAAGAAGAAACGACTCCCGTGGGCAGTTACGATACCTCTTTGGGAGATTTCCGCTTAGGTGAAGAATACTACGAAGAAGGCGTCACGGCAAACTATGATCAAATACCGGACAAACTGGACAGCCTGTGTAAAGAAACAAACGAGAAACTGAATAACGTTCATGATATACTTACCGTAAAATTGGGAGCAGACTTTCATTATTATTTTTCCCATATCAAGCCTTTCGGGGCGGCAAACATCACTGTTGCTTTATTATTCATGAACTACATACAGATGATGTTCCTTGAACCCTTGATTATCATTCCGGGCGAGGACAAGGCAAAATACCTCGCGGCTCTAAAGATGCAGAAAGACAACCCGACACCGGAAGTCTTCGAGCGCTTCGTGGGGGAAGAATTGCTGAAAAACTTAAGGAAGGAAGTGGTCCCGCAAAAATGATATAATCCATTCCCCGACGCCGGAAGGTACGTGCTGACAAGCGTAAACCCCGGCGTCATTTTATTTCCAAAAATACAAACAAACGGTACTCTTCACGGAAAAATGACGTTTTAATACCTCATCTCGAAAAAAGTCCTTGAATTTCTTTGTGATTTATAATGAATCGACTATCTTTGCTGCCCGTTAATGTAGAAACAATTTTAAAAATTATATACGAGATGAAAAAGGGCATACATCCTGAAAATTACAGATTAGTAGTATTTAAAGATATGTCTAATGGCATGACTACTATCACCAAGTCTACCGCCGCAACGAGGGAGACTATCGAAATCGACGGAGTTGAATATCCATTGATAAAAATGGAAATTTCTAACTCTTCTCACCCGTTCTATACCGGTAAGATCAAATTGATCGATACTGCAGGACGTGTTGACAAGTTCATGAACCGTTACAAATCGCACATGGAAAACAGAAAGAAATAATCTTTCTGAAATAGAAATAAAAAAAGGAGATTCTGTGAATCTCCTTTTTTTATTTTATCTGTCCGGATCAGCAAACACATGCTCGATAATCCGACGATCCACGTCATCGAATACTTTATTCCGACGTTTCATCACGGCTTCGGCAGTCGCGATAAACTGAGGCATCATATGTTCGGTAAATCCACAGGCACCGCCCCAAGCAAAAGAGGGAATAAAATTACGGGGAAATTCTGCCCCGTACACGTTAGCTCCCACGCCGATCACCGTTCCGGTATTAATCATTGTAGAAATTCCCAACTTGGCATGGTCACCCATAATCAGACCACAAAACTGAAGTCCGGTTTTCCGGAAACGTCTCGTTTCGTAATCCCATAACTTCACCTCCACGTAGGTATTCTTCAAGTTCGAGTTGTTTGTTCCCGCCCCGATATTACACCATTCCCCCAGCACGGAATTACCCAAGAACCCATCATGAGCCTTGTTGGAGTACGCGAGCAAAACCACGTTATTTACCTCACCCCCGCACTTGCAATAAGGTCCTAAAGTCGTGGGACCGTACACTTTCGCCGCCATCGTCAATACCGCATGTTCGCACATGGCCAAAGGACCTCTCACGAGGACTCCTTCCATGATTTCCGCGTCCTTCCCGATATACACGGGACCGCCTTCCGTGTTGATCACGGCACCGCGAACAACGGCACCTTCCTCCACGAAGACAGGATACTTCCCGTATACCCGCACGCCACTATCCAACGGCGCACTCTTCCGTCCCTCGGTCAATAACTTGAAGTCAATCTCCAACTCTTGCCCGTTCAGTGAAAACACGTGATAAGGATATTCCACACGATTAAATTCACCCGTGAACTCCTTTCGTACTAAACCCGGTAACACGGCAGGATCAAAGGCTGCGACCTCCCGTTTATCCACACGCAAAGCGATTACACAATCGCCCTGTAATAACATTTCCCCCGGCTGCAGACCACCGATCTCACCCAATAAACGTGGGTTCGGACACACGGACGCGTTGATCAGCAAATTATCATCTTCCACAGACAACGGGTATTTTTCTTGCAGGTAGTCCTTGGTCAGGTATGCAACCTTGTCACCTAACCGTTTTTCCCACTTCTCTCGAATCGTGAGAATCCCTACCCTTAGTTCAGATACCGGACGAGTCAAAGTAAGAGGTCTCAACGTTCTCCAACTTTTATCGTCGAATAAAATTATTTTCATTTGTGTTTTATATTTATGTGCAAAAGTAACAATTGCATCTTTTTTTACCCTATTTCGACCAAAAAATCTTTGGCATAGGAATTGTCCTATTAAGTAATGGTTTATTTTTCAGGATTTTTTTGCCAAAATGGCAGTCCTCCGATTCAAGGCTAATCAAGGGACTCCCGAAAGAAACCAAATCACACGAAGAAACAACTACAAATAGATAAGGAGATTATAATGAGCAATATAGATTTAAAAGATTTTTTACAAGATAATTTATCAGAGGAAAATCAGGATTATTTATCTATACTGGGTGACGAGAAAGAGATGCTGAACGATCACAGTAATATACCTGACACTCTGCCAATTTTACCACTACGGAACACCGTGTTGTTTCCGGGGGTAATTATCCCAATCAATATCGGTAGGGAAAAATCGCTAAAACTGGTACGTTTCGCTTACAAGCAAAGCGCATTAATCGGTGTCATCGCACAAAAGGATATCCTCACGGAAAACCCGCAGCAAACCGATCTGTACACGACAGGTACGGTCGCTTCCGTGCTAAGATTGCTAGAGATGCCCGACGGAACGACCACAGCTATTATCCAAGGGAAAAGACGCTTCCATTTGGATGACATCTTGTATGATGAACCCTATCACGTGGGTAAAATCATCGTGAAAGAAGAGGAAAAAATACACACGGAAGATCAGGAATACAATGCCATTTCCGAAGCCCTAAAGGATATGGCAATGAAAATCGTGAGATTTTCCAGCAATATTCCCAACGAGGCAGGCTTCGCCTTGAAAAATATCGAGAGCATGCTATTCCTTGTCAATTTCATATCTTCAAACACAGAGATTGATTACAGGGATAAACAAGAATTGCTCGAAATCGACAGATTGAAAGAACGGGCAAACAAATTACTGGAACTACTGGGCAAACAAGTCAAAGTTCTGGAATTAAAAGAGGATATTCAACAAAAGGTCAAGGTCGACCTTGATAAACAACAAAGAGAATACCTGCTTCATCAACAGATGAAGACTATCCAGAACGAGTTGGGCGCGAATCCCGTGGACGAAGACCTGCAAGAACTGGAAGAGGCCGCATCAAAGAAAAAATGGCCCAATAACGTGGAAGAAATATTCCGCAAGGAACTCCAAAAACTGAAACGCCAGAACCCGTCAACCCCGGACTATTCAGTGCAATTCAATTACGTGAAGGAATTGACCGAGTTGCCGTGGGAGCACTATTCGGAAGACAATTTCGATTTGAAAAAAGCATCCGAAATACTGGATGCCGACCACTACGGGCTGGATAAGGTGAAAGAGCGCATTCTGGAATACCTTGCCGTGTTAAAACTGAAAGGAGATATGAAATCCCCGATTCTCTGCCTGTACGGTCCCCCGGGTGTGGGTAAAACCTCTCTCGGCAAATCGGTTGCACGTGCCTTGAACCGGGAATTCGTTCGCATGTCATTAGGCGGCTTGCATGACGAATCCGAAATCCGGGGACACCGCCGTACATACATCGGTGCCATGCCGGGTAGGATTATACAAAGTATCAAAAAAGCAGGGACCTCGAACCCCGTGTTTATTCTGGACGAAATCGACAAGGTAGGACAGGATTTCAGAGGAGATCCGCAGTCTGCATTATTGGAAGTACTTGACCCCGAACAGAACACGGCTTTTCATGACAATTATTTGGATATCGATTATGATTTATCAAAAGTCATGTTCATCGCCACGGCGAATGACATCTCCACGATCGCTCCCCCGTTGAGAGATCGTATGGAAATGATAGAGGTCAGCGGCTATCTTATGGAAGAAAAGATCGAAATTGCCAAACGTCACCTGATCCCGAAGCAACTGGCAAATCACGGGCTAAAAGCAGAACAGATCACATTCTCGGATGATATATTGAACTATATTATCGACAAATACACCCGTGAATCCGGCGTGCGCGGTTTAGACAAAACCTTGGCTAAGATTATGCGCCAAGTGGCTAAAAACGTGGCCTTAGACCCCAGCTTCACGGTGCAACCGACAAAAGATACCGTGGAAGAATACCTCGGAACGCCTATCTTTACCAGAGAAGAATACCAAGGAAATGAACTACCGGGTGTTGTGACAGGCTTGGCTTGGACTGCCGTGGGCGGAGAAATTCTATACGTGGAATCGAGTATCAGCAAAGGCAAAGGACAATTAACCATGACCGGAAGCCTCGGTGACGTAATGAAAGAATCAGCCACGCTGGCATTGGAATATATTAAATCACACGCCGAAGAATTGGACATCAACCCCGCGGCAATAGAGGAACATAACATTCACATTCACGTTCCGGCAGGCGCCGTACCCAAAGACGGTCCTTCGGCAGGTATCACCATGGTGACCTCCTTGGCATCATCACTGACCGGACGAAAAGTGAAAAAAGCTCTTGCCATGACCGGAGAGATCACCCTGCGCGGCAAAGTCCTTCCGGTAGGCGGCATCCGTGAAAAAATCCTCGCCGCCAAGCGAGCCGGAATCAAAGAGATTATCCTCTGCTGCGAGAACAAAAAAGACATCGACGAAATCAAAAAGGAATACGTTTCGGGTATCACCTTCCATTTCGTCAACCACATCCGGGAAGTACTGGAAATCGCATTGATTTAAAAATAACTGGGGTTTACGTCTGAAACACTCAGACGTAAACCCACATGACTGACTAGTTCGAATCGCTTGATTTGAATATTGGCAATATTGTCGTCAAAAAATGTACCCGGGACTTTGCAATTACGAGCATAAACAAAAGGACGATTACCAAACTCTAAAACATCTTTATGCTCTAGACTGAAATAATAAAACTCTACCTCGAGGAAACGATATTCCACACAACCTTGTTTGATACAAAACCCACGAAAAAGCTGTTTCGCAATATCCTCGAAAATCTCGTTAGCATTACTCTCCGTGAGGTTATGCACATTCTCCAATACATTTTGTAACGTTGTCATCTCTTGCGTTCAATTAATCAATCAACAATTCTTTGCAACAAACATACCTTCCCTCGATACAAATCTAATAATAATTTCCGCACAGGAATTCCCAGAGCCTAGACATTGCTCACACGGGAGGTATTGTTCTATAGTGACAGTTCGGTTCGGAAACATCGAATTTGTAAAGGTCACTATAAAGCTCCGTGTATATATTCCCATTGCCGTCAGAATAAGTGGGGTCCTACTTACTCGACGATAGCCAAAAATTTTCGTTCGAGCAAGGGGTGATGGAAGAGGAAAGCCGCCCTCATCACATATCTTCCATCGGAAACAAACGTTTTTCTATTTCATACTTGAACAACACTTTCTTCCGCATACAATCCCACGATATCAATTTTATCTTGTTCCTTACTACCCTTCCCTTGCCACCACATCCAACGCAACTAACTCTTTTTCTCTATTATAAAATTTCATATTTGTCCTCCAATCAGTTTAATCAAACAAAATTGCCAAATTTTACAGCCGCAAAATTTACCACTGTAAAATTTCAAAGTCAATATAAAGTTATGAATAATCAACACATTATTAGTTTTTTCTATACACGCATAGAATAATTCAATTAGATTTATCATACATATCAAGAAAAACTATATATCTTTGTATCGAGAAAACAAATTAATAACAATCATAAACACACTAAACAATGGAACCAATTATCAATTCACAAATTCCGGAATTCAAAGTTCAAGCTTTTCACAATGGTAATTTCAAAACTGTAAGCAGCGACGACGTAAAAGGGAAATGGGCTATTTTCTTCTTCTATCCCGCTGACTTCACTTTTGTATGCCCGACCGAACTGGTAGACGTGGCAGAGAAATACGAGCAATTCCAGAAAATGGGAGTAGAAGTTTATTCCGTGAGCACAGACTCACACTTCGTACACAAAGCATGGCACGATGCTTCTGAAAGTATTCGTAAAATCAACTACCCGATGCTTGCAGACCCGACCGGGGTATTGAGTCGCGCATTCGGCGTAATGATTGAGGAAGAGGGAATGGCATACCGCGGAACTTTCGTGGTAAACCCAGAAGGGAAAATCAAAATTGCTGAAATCCACGACAACAATATCGGACGCAACGCGGACGAATTACTACGAAAAGTGGAAGCAGCTTTATTCGTGGCAGAACACCCGAATGAAGTATGTCCCGCGAAATGGAAAAAAGGTGCGACCACGCTAAAACCAAGCATCGATTTAGTCGGTAAAATTTAACAGAATCACGCGAAAGCCGACGAAACCACATCGTCGGCTTTTTTTAACAATGAATCACATGCTAGATACGACACTAAAGAACCAGCTAAAAACTATTTTCGAGGGATTGGAAGCAACATACACGTTTGATGTCATTGTTGCACCTCAACACGAGAATCGCCAAGAACTCTTGGAAATATTAAACGACGTTAGCGAATGCTCCGATAAAATATCGTGCAAACTCACGGAAGGAGACGGGCTAGCGTTCACGATCTTAAAGAACGAAGAAAAAACAGGTATAAAATTCCGGGGTGTTCCCAATGGACACGAGTTCACCTCTTTGTTGCTCGCCATCATGAATCTGGACGGCAAAGGCAAAAACTTCCCGGATGAAACCACCTGTAACAGGGTAAAAGCCTTGAAAGGCCCCATTCACTTGACAACCTACGTTTCACTGACTTGCACGAACTGCCCGGATGTCATTCAAGCTCTGAATGCCATGACCACGTTGAATGACCAAATCACGCACGAGATGGTGGACGGAGCAATCAATCAGGCTGAAGTAGAGGCTTTAAATATACAAGGTGTACCTTCCGTGTTTGCCGACGGGAAATTGATTCATGTCGGACGGGGAGAATTCGGGGAATTATTGAGTAAACTGGAAAACCAATACGGTAGCAACGAGGACACGATTGATACCACCGAAAAACACTATGACGTGATTGTCGTCGGCGGAGGACCCGCGGGGGCAGCCGCAGCCATTTATTCGGCACGCAAGGGGTTGAATGTAGCTATCGTGGCTGAACGCGTAGGCGGGCAGGTAAAAGAAACCGTGGGTATCGAGAACCTGATATCCGTACCCGAAACAACCGGTAGCCTATTGGCCGAAAACATTAGAACACATATTCAGCGCTACCCGATAGACCTGTTGGAACATCGCCGAATAGAGAAAGTTGAAATCGAGAAGAATCAGAAAATATTATCCACGGCAAAAGGGGAGAAATTCATTGCTCCGGCTGTCATTATTGCCACGGGAGCAAGTTGGAGAAAATTAAACGTGACGGGTGAGGCAGAATATACAGGTAGAGGCGTTGCCTTCTGCCCGCATTGCGACGGACCTTTCTATAAAGGTAAACAGGTAGCCGTTATCGGCGGGGGCAATTCGGGGATTGAAGCAGCAATTGATTTGGCGGGAATTTGTTCTAAAGTAACAGTTCTGGAATTCCTCGAGGAATTAAAAGCCGACCAAGTACTACAAGAAAAAGTAAAGAGCCTGTCGAACGTGGAAGTATTCACCAACTCTCAAACTTTGGGAATCATCGGGAATGGAGAAAAAGTAACCGGGATACAAGTGAAAGACCGCAAGACAGAAGAAAGTAGAGTAATCACCCTGGACGGAATATTCGTTCAAATCGGATTGGTTCCGAATAGTGGAGCGTTCCGTGAAGTAGTGGATACCAACCGTCCCGGAGAAATAGTGATTGACGCGCATTGCCGCACGAACATTCCGGGCATATACGCGGCAGGAGATGTATCTTCGGTACCTTACAAACAAATTATCATAGCTATGGGCGAAGGAGCGAAAGCCGCACTTTCCGCTTTTGAAGACCGTACGCGTGGGGTGCTGGATTAGTTTATAAAGTTTGTAAGGTTTATAAGGTTCATAAAGTCATAACGGCAACTTTCGTTGCCGTTAAATTCTGTCCGAAGAATACCTGTAACTTTATAAACTTTATAAACTTTATGAACTTTATAAACCTTATGAACTCATTCCAGACTCTTCGTGAGTGACTTCACGAGTTTATATTTATTAAAAAACTCCCTCAATATTACCCTCAATACGGTATAACCCGGAATGGCAAGAATCATTCCCGGAATCCCGGCCAAGTTTCCCGCGATTAATATCACCAGAAAAATTTCCATCGGGTGAGCATGCACGCTATTCCCGTAAATCAAGGGCTGCAAAATTACATTATCAATCAATTGCGTGATAATAAACACGATACTCATATAAATCAGTAAAGGAAATACCACCGTGTAGAAATCCACGTCCACGTTCGTGGCAATTCCCACTGAAAGCCCGAAGGCCGCACCGATAAGCGGTCCGATATACGGGATTACATTTGTTATTCCGGTCATCAACCCTATCAGCACGGCATTGTTGAACGGCAACCCGATGATGGTCAGACCTATGATATTCAAACCCATGACAATCAACACCTCGAAAGTAATCCCTATAAAGTAACGAACCAGCAATTTCTGTATAGAATCAAGTGCTTTCCCCACTCCCTCGCCATAACGTGTTGGCACAACAGCCAACAACATCTTATAAAAAAGATTGCTGTCCTTCAAAAAGAAGAACGCCATAAACGTCACCGAAAAAAGGGCGATAAAAATACTGCTGATAGTCCCCGCCAAAGAGCCGAACAAATTTCTAATCTGTGTAACGTCCACCACGGATTTCAGATTCTTCACGATATACTCTTTTACATCCTGATTGGCATCTATAATCCCGAAATGCTTCAACCCCTCTTCCAAATCGGCCAAAGGGTCTTCCAGCTTGTTCACGATATTCGTGATACTGATATCGCTTAACGACTGAAATTCCTGACTAACCAACGGTATCACCGTGTAAAAGAAAAGAATACAGACAAACCATATACAAACTAAAGCAATCCCCGCCCTCAACCCGTTCGGCATGCGCTTGCCTCTTATTTCAATCTTCCCCAGAAGATTGATAATCGGATGCCCGAAAAACGAGAGCACGACCGCCACCAGTATATAAGCGATAATCGAAGAAAAGTACCAACATAAAAATCCAACCGCCAACAGCGCCAATCCCCCCAAACAATATTTTCCTGCATTATTCATAATTCAATTTTACATTACCGGGTTAAAACTACCCCCACGTGTAGAAACAAAATTAGATAAATAAATTTATCCTATATACGCATAAGTATTATTTATGCAAAAAAAATCGAACTTAGAAAAAACATTTATACCTTTGGTAACGTTCTTACATAGATAAACAATAAAAACTGCCGTGTATGTTAAAAAAGGCTTGGTATCTTTACTATGACGGATTTAAGAATATGCCCCGCTGGGGACGTACTCTTTGGCTTATCATCATTATTAAACTGAGTATCATGTTTTTGGTATTTAAACTCTGGTTGATGCCAAACTACCTCAACTCCCACTATGACAGTGCCGAGGCAAAAAGTGAGCACGTTTTCAAAGAATTAACAACAAAACCTTAACATTATGCTTCTTGATCTGACAACCACCACTCTAGTGGAGTGGTCACGATGGCAATTCGCCATGACAGCAATCTACCACTACATGTTTGTTCCCCTCACGCTGGGATTAGCCTTGATGCTCGCCGTCATGGAAACCATGTGGGTAAAGACAGGTGACGACAGTTGGCTGAAAGCCACCAAGTTCTGGATGAAATTATTCGGTATTAACTTCGCTATCGGGGTCGCCACCGGACTAATCCTCGAATTCCAGTTCGGGACGAACTGGTCGAATTACTCTTGGTTCGTGGGCGATATCTTCGGGGCTCCGTTGGCCATCGAGGGTATTATCGCGTTCTTCCTCGAATCCACGTTCGTGGCAGTGATGTTCTTCGGTTGGAACAAAGTCGGCAAACGCTTCCATCTCGTATCCACGTGGATGGTATTCGTCGGCGCGAACATCTCAGCCCTATGGATTCTTGTCGCCAACGCTTGGATGCAAAACCCCGTCGGCATGGAATTCAACCCGATTACCGCCCGTAACGAAATGGACGATTTTTGGGCAATACTGTTCTCGCCCACGGCAATCAGCAAATTCACTCACACGGTAACCTCCGCGTACACGCTTTCCGCCTGTTTCGTGGTAGGTGTCAGTTCATGGTTTATCCTCAAGAAAAGGCACCTCGAATTTGCCCGCAAGAGTATCATGCTTGCCTCGGTGTTCGGGTTAATCAGTATCATTTTAACCATTTACACGGGTGACAGCAGCGCGCAAGACGTAACCAAGACTCAACCCATGAAATTCGCCGCCATGGAAGGCTTGAATGAAGGTGGCAGAGGTGCCGCGTTCACCGTTATCGGACTCCCGGTAAACGACCCGTCCTTGCCGACAGATAGAATGAAGAAAATGGAATACGCCATCCATGTACCCAAAGTACTCTCGTTCCTCGGCTATCATGATTTTGACGCCTACATCCCGGGCATTCAGAATATTCTGGACGGCTACACGTCTCAATCCGGCGTAACCTATCCTTCTTTAGAACAACGCATGGCAAACGGTCGCACCGCGATTGATGCATTAAAGACTTACAAGCAAGCCATAAAAGAGAATAACCACACGATGGCCGACAGTACATTACAGATATTTAAAGCTAACTACTCCGATTTCGGGTATGGCTATCTTAATTCCCCCTACGACGCCATACCTCATATACCTTTGGTATTTTTCAGTTTCCGTATCATGGTAGGACTGGGAATGCTTTTTGTATTATTATTCGCCCTCTCTTTGTGGTACGCCAAGAAAAGAAAATTCGAGAAATTCAAGTTCATCCCCTACTTGGCATTATTCTGTGTTCCGATGGCATACGTCGCATCGCAATGCGGCTGGATAGTGGCTGAAGTAGGACGCCAACCATGGGTGGTACAAGATTTAATGCCTACCAATGTTGCCGTGACAAAAATTGCATCGACTTGGGTTATGACCACATTCTGGATGTTCGCCGTACTCTTCACCGTCCTG
Source organism: uncultured Butyricimonas sp. (assembly GCF_959596855.1). Lineage (NCBI taxonomy): Bacteria > Pseudomonadati > Bacteroidota > Bacteroidia > Bacteroidales > Odoribacteraceae > Butyricimonas > uncultured Butyricimonas sp. Next base: position 2,141 of record NZ_CAUFYA010000026.1, on the reverse strand, counting down.
CTCATCGCGGAACTGAAGATCATGTTCAACCAGATCAAGAAAGGACCCGAAACAATTGAAAATTGAAAATGCAAAATTGAAAATGTAAAATTGAAAGTAAACTCCTCCAGTGATTCCAACCGAAGACGGAGAGGAACCAAGAGAGCACCGCGAAGCCGGGAGGAAGTTTAAATCATAAATCGTAAATCATAAATCGTAAATGAATATGGAATTTCTTCAACATTACTGGTGGATTTTGATATCATTACTTGGCGGATTGCTGGTTTTCTTGCTTTTCGTGCAAGGTGGACAAACCTTACTATATACCATTGCCAAGACCGAAGACGAACGGAATGTTCTTGTCAACAGCTTGGGGCGCAAATGGGAATTTACATTCACGACATTAGTCGTGTTCGGCGGGGCATTCTTTGCAAGTTTCCCCCTGTTCTATTCAACGAGCTTCGGTGGCGCTTATCTGGCATGGATGGTCGTATTGTTCTGTTTCGTGATGCAAGCCGTTTCCTACGAGTACCGCCGGAAAGCCGGAAACTTACTCGGGGAACGTACTTATAATGTATTCCTGATTATCAATGGTGTGATTGGGACTATTTGTATCGGTGCAGTGGTCGGCTCTTTCTTCACGGGCAACCCGTTCAAATTAGGCGAGATGAACGACGTTACATGGATGAGCCCGTGGCGAGGCATAGAGGTATTATTCAATTTTGCCAACATCTGCCTGGGACTGGCTATTTTCTTTCTCGCCCGGACTTTGGCATCCCTCTATTTCATGAACAACATCAAGCATGATGCCATCTACGAAAGAAGTAAAAAGCAAGTCCTGTACAACTCGGTGCCTTTCGTCATTCTATTACTGGTATTCCTCGGCATCATACTGACCGGTAAAGGATACGCCATCATGGAAGATAAAAGCATCCAATTGGTTCAATACAAGTATTTCCACAATTTACTGGAAATGCCCTTGAATACTCTCGTGTTGCTGCTCGGGGTTGTCGGAGTATTATTCGGTATCATCAAATCCGTCATCACTCCTCACTGGAGAAAAGGGATATGGTTTTCCGGAATCGGTATCGTGCTTGCCGTTATCGCCCTGTTCATCGTGGCAGGATTCAACAACACGGCATTCTACCCCTCGTACACCGACCTGAACTCTTCGCTGACTATCTATAACGCCTCGTCCTCCTACTACACGTTAAAGACCATGGCATACGTTTCTTTGGTTTCTCCCATCGTGATCGCGTACATCTTCTACGCGTGGAGAGCCCTTAACAAGAAACAAATTGATATCCAAGACGTGCAGGAGGACCACCACGCGTACTAAAAGACTAGATAAGGGAGGTGTGTTTCGACACACCTCCCTTTACCAAACCCACACCTTAAACAGGTTTTCAATAACAACAAGGATTTTTATCGCCTATATTTATAAATGCAATTTATAAATTTCAAGACATTATATATATTTGCATTGTAAATAGATTGATAACAAAATCCTCAAAAGATTCATGCACGGAAATACAGACCTTGATTATACTATATTAAAAGCTATCGTAGAAGGAGATTCAAACTCTTTCGAGATACTATTTCGCAAGTATTATCAAGAATTGTGCAATTATAGCATGGGCATTTTGGGAGATGCCGAAAAAGCGGAAGATGTTGTACAAGATGCTTTTGTCTACCTGTGGGAAAATCGGCAAAGAATCAATATCACGACATCATTAAAATCTTACTTGTACCAATCCGTGCGAAACGGGGCTTTAAAAATCATACGAACACAAGTCCTAGAACAACGCCATATGCCTCGCTTGACCGAGTTTATAGAATACTTGGAAAAATCCGAATTTTCTGAAGACGAACTTGCCAAATTGCAAAAAATTGAACAGGCCATAGACGAATTACCTTCACAATGCAAAAGCGTTTTTTTAATGAGTTTCATGGATAAAAAAAGCTACAAGCAAATTGCAGAGGAATTGGAGATTTCATTGAACACGGTAAAAACACACGTCAGTAAAGCTTATCGTATCATTCGAGAAAAAACACAAAACTTCAAAAATCTCTCCCTGTTTATTTGGCTCTATTTTAGAAAGAACTGTGTATTACCCTGAAAAAAGTTTACTGTAAACCATAGTAAACCAATGTCAGAATTA